>JADGPC010000021.1 GCA_017882645.1 Streptosporangiales bacterium
CTGACCCGCCAGCCGCCAGCACCAGCGGGCGCTCCGCTCCCCCGGCGTCCCAGACGAAGTAGCCGCCGACCGGCCCGCGCAGCTCAAGCTCGTCGCCTGGGCGCAGCTCGCCGGTGAGGTACGGCGAGACCTCGCCGTCAGCGATCCGCTGCACGGTGATGGCGACCGGCTCGCCAGGCGCCGAGGCGATCGAGTACGAGCGCTCGGCGACATACCCGTCCTCGGCCGTCAGCCGCACGTCCAGGTGCTGCCCGGCCCGGTGCCCGGCCCAGTCCGGCACGTCGAGCTCGATGGTGCGGACCGTCGACGTCTCGTCCATCACCTCGCCGACCGTGGCGATCTGCCAGGTCAGTCGCCCGCGTACCGCTGTTCCTGCCATGGGTCTCCGTACATGTGGTAGCCGTAAGTCTCCCAGAACCCTGGCTCGTCGGAGTCGAGCAGCCGCAGCCCGCGCACCCACTTCGCGCTCTTCCAGAAGTACAGGTGCGGCACGAGCAGCCGCGCGGGACCGCCGTGCTCGGGGTCGAGCGGCTCGCCGTCGTAGCCGAACGCCAGCCAGCCCCGGCCGCCGGTCAGGTCGTCGAGCGGCAGGTTGGTGGTGTACCCGCCGTCGCAGTAGGCCACGACATACGCCGCGTCATGCTCGACCTGCGCCAGCAACGTGTCCAGCGAGACCGCCTGCCAGCGGGTGTCGAGCTTGGACCAGCGGGTGACGCAGTGGATGTCCGTGGTGACCGTCTCGTCCGGCAGCGCCCGCATCTCCGGCCAGGTCCACGACTTGGCTGCGCCGCCCGGCTGGCCGACCGTGAACGTCCACTGGTCGAGCGGCGTGCGCGGCGTCGGGCCGGCCGACAGCACGGGGAAATCCTCGGTGACGTACTGACCCGGGGGCACCCGGCCTTCAGCCCCTTCCGGGTCGCGGCGGCGGCCGTGAAAGCCGCGCGACACATGACTCATACCGTGAGCTCCTTCCCGCGCCGCGGACTTTGCGGTACTGGCCATCGCTTCAGCCTTATTCTCTACCCCGATACTCTCGACGGAGAACGTTCCGGCTGATGGCGGGGTGCCACAGGCAGGAGGCGTGCGGGTGGATGCTGCCGGTGGCCCTGGCCCGAATCCAGCCCATGGGCCTGAGCTGCGGGTATCCAGCGGAGCTGGCCGCTGGGTGCTGCTGGCGACGGTACTCGGCTCGGCCATGGCGTCGATCGACGCCACGGTCGTGGGAATCGCGCTGCCCGCGATCGGCCGTGAGTTCGGCGCCAGCCTGGCCGATCTGCAATGGGTCGTGACCGCCTACACGCTCACGCTGGCCGGCCTGCTGCTGTTCGCCGGCTCCCTGAGCGACAGGTACGGCCGCCGGCTCACGTTCGTTGCCGGCGTGCTGTGGTTCGCGGTCGCCTCAGTCCTGTGCGGCCTGGCCCCGAACGCCGGAATCCTCATCGCGGCGCGGGCACTGCAAGGTATCGGGGCCGCGCTGCTGACTCCTGGCAGCCTGGCGATCATCGAGGCCTCCTTTCATCCCGACGACCGCGGCAAGGCCATCGGCGCCTGGTCCGGCTTCAGCGGTGTCGGGACAGCTATCGGCCCGTTCATCGGCGGCTGGCTGATTCAGGCCGTGTCGTGGCGGCTGATCTTCGCGATCAACGTGCCGATCGCCGCCCTGGTGGTCGCGGTTGCCCTGCGGCACGTCCCGGAATCCCGTGACGCGCAGATGACCGGCAAGGTGGATGTTCTGGGCGGCGTGCTCGTCACCTTCGGCCTGATCGGCATCACCTACGGCCTGATCGACGGGCCGTCCGCGGGCTGGATGAGCCCGGCGCCGCTCGCCGCGCTAGTCGTCGGCGCGCTGCTGCTGGCCGCCTTCCTGGTCCGGGAGAAGCGGGCCGCCGCGCCGGTCCTGCCGCTAGGGCTGTTCGCCTCGGCTCAGTTCAGCGCGGCGAACGTGGTCACTTTCGCGGTGTACGGCGCGCTCGGCGGCCTGCTGTTCCTGCTCCCGATCGAGCTTCAGCAGGTGTCCGGGGACACCGCGCTCGAGGCTGGCATCTCGCTGCTGCCCGTGACCGCGATCATGCTGGTCCTCTCCGCGCGCTCGGGTGCCCTCGCCGCCCGGATCGGCCCTCGGCTGCAGATGACCGTCGGCCCGTTCGTGCTCGCCGCGGGGCTAGCGCTGTTCGCGCGCATCGGCGCATCAGGCAGCTACCTCAGTGACGTCCTGCCCGCCGTCCTTGTCTTCGGATTCGGCCTGGCGATCATCGTGGCCCCGCTGACCTCGACCGTTCTGGCCGCGGCCCCGGCCAGGAACGCCGGCGCTGCCTCAGCCATCAACAACGACGTGGCCCGCGCCGCGGGGCTGGTCGCCGTCGCCGTGCTGCCCGCCGCCGCCGGCCTGTCGGGCGCTGCCTACCTCAATTCGCACCTGTTCGCGGCCGGCTTCCGCACCGCCTCGTTCATCTCGGCCGGACTGTGCGTTGTCGGCGGCGCGGTGGCCGCCGCGACCATCCGCAACCCGCGCCGGGCCGCCGGTCTCGAAGCCGCGTCCGCCGCCAGCAGGCTCGCGATCTCGCACTGCGGCCTGGACTGCCCGCCGGCCAGGACAAGCGAGGCGGTCGCTCCAGCGTCGGGTCTACGCCCGGACGGCTCCTAGCGTCCTGCCGGGCCGTGGTATACAGTCGAGTCAGTCGATGGTGCGCCCGGTTGGCGGGCGACCGCTCTTCTGCGGAGCGGCCTCACCAGCTCCGCTCGGTTCGCGATCCGGACCGGGCGTCGAGAGCCTGTTACTAACTGCCGGGTTGATCCGGCCGTCAGCGTTCTGCCGGTTACCAGGCTCAGGCGCGGCCAGCTCGCGCATCCCGACTGCCCTTCTTCATGTCCGCCCGATTGCCGGGCTCCTCCCCGATCCGCCCGATTGCCGGGCTCCTCCCCGTATCCGCCCGACTCCCGGGCTCGTCCCTCGAAAGGATTTTCGATGACTACCACTACCTATCCGCCGGAAACCAGACCTCGCCCGGCGCGCCCGCCTGGGCCGGACGACAACCAGGCCGAGACCGTCCCGGTGTCCGGGATCCTCGACACCGGCGGCAACCAGCCTTTCATCCGCACCGGCGGCTACCGGCGCAGTCCCGGCGACATCTACGTGCCGATGACCATGGTCAGGCAGGACGGCCTGCGCCCGGGCGATCACGTCGCCGGCGCCGCGCGCCCGGCTCGCCAGGGCGGCGGAGACGACCGGGCTGGCCGCGCCGTCAAGGAGAGCGACCGGCGCAGCGCGCTGGTCCGCGTCGACACCGTCAACGGCCTGCAGCCGGGGGCGGCCAGGGCGCGCCGCGACTTCGATCAGCTGACCCCGCTGTACCCGCAGGAGCGTCTCCTCCTTGAATCTGCCGGCGGCTCGCCGACCGCCCGGATCATCGATCTGGTCAGCCCGATCGGCAAAGGCCAGCGCGGGCTCATCGTGGCCCCGCCCAGGGCCGGCAAGACCATGGTGCTGCAGGCCATCGCGGCCGCTATCGCCGCCAATCACCCCGACGTGCACCTGATGGTCGTGCTGGTCGGCGAGCGGCCTGAGGAAGTCACCGACCTCAGGCGCTCCGTTCAAGGGGAAGTCATCTATTCCACGTTCGACCAGTCCGCCGACGAGCACATCACGACCGCCGAACTGGCCATCGAGCGGGCCAAGCGCCTGGTCGAGGCCGGCCGCGACGTCGTCGTGCTCCTCGACTCGATCACCAGGCTCGGCCGCGCCTACAACCTGGCCGCGCCCGCGACCAGCCGCATCCTCGCCGGCGGGGTGGCAACGTCGGCCCTTCAGCCGCCGCGCAAGTTCCTCGGCGCGGCCAGGAACATCGAGGAGGGCGGCTCGCTGACGATCCTGTCCACCGCACTGGTCGAGACGGGCTCCCGGATGGACGACGTCTTCTTCGAGGAATTCAAGGGCACCGGGAACATGGAGCTGCGGCTCCGCCGGGACCTGGCCGAGAAGCGGCTGTACCCGGCGATCGACGTGATGCCGTCCGGAACGCGCCGCGACGACCTGCTGATGACACCGCGGGAGCACGCGGCCGTCGCCAGCCTGCGCCGCGCGCTCGCCGCGCTCGACCCCCAGCAAGCACTGGAGCTGCTGCTCGACAAGACCCGCGAGACCTCATCGAACCTGGAGTTCCTGCACCAGATTCAGGCCAGCGCCCGGCCCCGCCGTTCGTGAGCGCGGCCCGGTTGTCCCCAGCCGGCCGACCTGCCATGCTGGCGAGCGTCATACGCGTGGACCTGAACGGGGAAAGCCATGGCGGAGCGGTTCGCGACGATCGAGGAGTACATCAGCTCGTTTCCTGACGATGTCCAGGAGATCCTCGAGGAAATCCGGCGCAGGATCCTGCGCGTCGTCCCGGCGGCCGGCCAGAAGATCAGCTACCAGATGCCGACAGTGACCCTTCATGGCCGGAATCTCGTTCATTTCGGCGCGTGGAAGAAGCACATCGCCGTCTACCCCATGCCCGCGGACGAAGCCCTCAGGGCTGAGCTCGCGCCGTACCTGGCCGGCCAGAGCACCGCCCGGTTCCCGCTCTCCGAGCCGGTCCCCTATGACCTGATTGAGCGCCTGGTCGGGCAGCTGGCTGACCAGCGTGCTCAGTGACCGGCTTCGGCGATCAGGCTGGCGAACAAACCGAGGAAGGTCGAGCCGTCCGATCCGTCGGGGTCGGCCATGTCATGCGTGGCTGGCAGCACGCTCGTGTCGGCCGGGCCCGGCCACAGCGGCTGGATCTGCCCGAGGCCACCTTCCGCCAGCCAGTCGGTGACCAGCTGGAAGGCCGACGCCGGGTGGCCAAGCCGGAGAAAGTCCGCTGACGGGGAGCCGGCTCCCGGCGGCTGAATGGCCATTTTCGCGGCCATCAGGGCCCGCCGGAACGCCCGCACGTTCCTGGAATAGCCGTTGTCGAGCTGCCGGTCGAACGATGCCACGGCCGCCGAGCCGTCGAAGGTCATTCCGCGGCGGCGGAAATGGGTCGCTCCGGTCAGCGACCAGACGTCGTCGACGATGACGCTCGTGGTCCTGATGAAGGCCGTGCGGCCGGGGAAGCCGACCGGATGGAACACCGCGATCCGGTCCGGCGCCGCCTGGAGCAGCATCGCCACCGCCTCGGCCCGGGCCTGATAGTGCTCGCGTGACCAGCCGGGATAGTTCGCCGCGAAGTCCGCCTCACGCGGCACGCAGATGATCACTTTCAGGTTGGGATGATCACCCAGGCTGGTCACGATCTCAGCCACGAGGTCAACTTGCTCGTCGGTAGCCGGGCCGGCGGGGCGCGCGGTCCGCGCGAACTGAGGCGACTCGATATAGATCAGCTCGCGTGCCTCGCGCAGCGCCCGGCGCAGTGACCACTGGGCGTCCCTGAGGCCGTGCGCGGAGACCACGCACTCTCGTCGGATCTCGCCGATCATGCGGACGTCGTTGGCGGCGGTCACGGTCGGCGCCGGGATCCCGATGCCGGACGCGATCGAGTTCACTGCCTGCTGGATGCTCGTGCCCGGGTCGGGCGGCGTGACCAGGCTCAATTCCGGTGTCTCGCACACCGCCGCGACGGTCTCCAGGAGCACCCCGACGCCGGTGTTCGTGGTCGAGGTGTCCGACGGCTCGTTGAAGTTGTCACCGTCCAGCGCGACGATCCAGCCGGGCGACGCGCTCGGGATGCCGGGGAACGGGATGATCGGCTGAGCTCGGCGCATGGCGTGCCTGGCCAGGTCGTAGGCGAGGCCGCCGGTCACGTGGATGCCGGGCGCATGCAGGTCGGGTCCGGCGGGATGGCCGGGATTCCCGCTGGCGTGCAGGGCCGACCGGGTCTCGCGGGCCCACCGGCCGCCGGTCAGCACGGCCTCCCACAGCAAGGTCCCGCCCGGGGTACCGCCGGTCGCGCCGGTGGCCAGGATGGTCTCGAACCTGGCCATGGTCGGCAGCCGGGGCCCCTGCCGCGGCGCCGCGTCGGAGGCCAGTGCCCGCAGGAACGCCACCAGGTTCGACGGCGCGGTGCTCGGCGGCGTCACCGTGTCCGGGATTCCGAACAGCGGCGACGGCGCGATCGACTCGAAGTCGGGCGTCATGGCCGTCAGCGCGTTGCTGCCGGCGAACGAGTCCGCCGGGGCCGGCTCAGGACCCGCAGCGACGGCGGCGACGACGGCTCCCCACATCTTCCTGGCCCCGCTGCGCGGCGCCACCACGATATCCATCGTCAGGCTGGCCGGGCTCGGCCTCGGCTGCCCGCCGGCCAGCTGGAACGGATTTATCAGCAGGATCGACGTCGGCTGGCCAGCGTGAGCGATCGCCGCTCCCCCGTCGCCGCGCAGGAACGACGGCTCGGCGGTGATGGCCGGAATCGTGACATAGACCTGCGGGTAGATCCGGACATGCGCTCCGTCCGGGGCCTTGTCGGCGGCAATCGTCACGACGACGTCATCGCCCGAGGTGAAAGCGGCGGTGATGCCGTCCTTCGCCGACGCGGCCGAAGAGCCGAAGCCGGTACCCGGGTTCGGGGCCGGGAACGTCGGCCAGTGCGCGCCGGCCCCGGGCTGAGCGGGCATCGCGACGGTCCCGTCGATCGCCGGCGACACCGCGAGGATCATGCCCTGCGACGGACGGGTCGCGACGGCCGAAGCCTGGCCGAGCGTATCCGGGCCGTCGGCCAGGTAGTCGATCACGATCTGGTCCCTGACCTTCGGCAGCAGGTCGGCGGGGATGGCCTGGTCGTCGCCGGCGATGTCAAGGATCTCCGAGTCCGTCCGGTTGCCCAGCAGCGCCCAGCTGGTGTCCACCACCATCAGGCGAAAGAATTTCTGGCTCAACGAGGGCGCGGGCGTTCCTGTTGTCGGCAGAGCCGGCGGGATGAGCCTGGTCCTGGCCAGGACGCCGTTGGTCGCCCAGCCCCAGCGGAGCCGGCCGCTGTCGGGCGCCGGGCTGGCGACGTCGATGCCGTCGCCGTCGTTCAGCGTGGTCAGCCCGCTGGCGGGAACTATTCCGGTCTGATTCCCGCTGCCGTCGGTGGTGACCAGGGTGGCGGTATCAAGCGCTGGCTGGTACACGTCGCCGTGCGGGCTGGTGACGTGGACCAGTGTCGCTGACCCGAGGCCCGCGATGGACTGGACTCCCCCGGCGCCGCTCGCCGGGGACGTCGAGGTCCGGCCGGTCAGGCCGGTCAGCCAGGCCTGGAGGTCGGCGAAGACCGAGGCGACGTAAACCGGGTCGACGATCAGCCCCCGGCTGTCGTGGAACGAGACCGGGCCGCTGATCGGGGCCATCGCCTCGTCTGGCTCGAACCAGCGCGGCCCGGTGAAGCCCTGCGCGCCGCGGACAACCATGGCCTGCGGCACTGGCAGGATCAGCGGGCCGGTCCCGCTGCCGTACCTGGCCTGCATCAGCGTCTCCAGCCGCCACGCGGCCGCGGGGTGAGTCCGGAAGACCGCGCAGGTTCCGCTCAGCGGCTCGCCGTCGGCCCCGGTGAAGGCCTGGGTCCGGCCGCCAGCGGCAAGCTTCAGCGAGACCTTGGCCCCGGCCTTGAAGGACTGCGCGGTCGTGTTGGCCGCGGCACGGGCGATGGTCAGGGAATCGCCGCTGCGGGCCGAGCACGAGACGATCTCCTGCTTCGGGCCGGCCGCATCGGACACGGTCAGCAGGACGTCGCCGCCCGCCGGGCTGGGAAATGCGTCGCCGTCACCCGCCGCCACGGTCAGCGTCATGTCGCCAGCGCCGAGCTCGGCGGCGAGAGTCGAGGACACCGGGGAGAAAGCGAAGTCGAGTATGCCCCGGAAGGGCGCGTGCAGCGCGCCGATGCTCAGCGTCAGGGCGGCCGGGTCGTAGTCTGCGCCGGCCGGCGTGGCGTCGGCCCAGCGGGTGGACAGCGCGACGGTGGTCAGGCCGAGCGTGTCCAGCCCGTTGCCCTGAAGGTCCTGCTGGATGTCGGATGGCGTGATCGTGGTGATGGTCACCGCTGGCATGTCAGCTCGCCGCCTTCTGCGCGAACTGGCCGTCGGGTCCGGTGATCCTGACCACGAAGCCGGCTACGGCAGCCGTCGTCACGACCGTATAGGTGTACGGCGGGCCGGCCAGGCTGCGGACCAGGTAGGACTCCGGCACCGGCCCGATCGGCAGCCGGGCCGGCACGCTCGGCAGCGGGATCGTCAGCGCCGGCGGTGGCGGGAGCTGGAACGGCTGCTGCTTGACGCCGGTGACCCGCAGGACGTAAGGCCCGTCGAGCAGCGCGGTCACCGGCGAGGTGCTGGTGAACGTCAGGACGGTCTGGCGCGGCACGCCGGGAAGGACCCGCATGACCAGGTTCTCCAGGTCCGGCGGCGGATCGGCGGGGCCGGCCGGAATGGTCAGCAGCTGCGCGCCGGTCCGGCCGATCGGATCGGTGATGCGGACCGCGAAGTCGACGGCGTCGGTGACGGCAGCGCGGCGGACGATGGCCAGGTAGGTGGTGACACCGAAGGACGTGCCGTAGATCCACACACCGGACCCGGCCGCCGGCTGGGCCGTGCCGAGCGCGTCGAGCGTGGTGTCCAGGGACAGCAGGGGCGTCGTGCCGATGGGAGCGCCGGGCACCTTGGCGCGGACTGCTAGCTGATGCGGCCCGAGCGGCGTCCTGGGCACCGGCGAGGCGCAGGTCCACTCCAGATAGACATCGCCAGCACCTGGTCCGCCGCCCGTCAGCAGTCCGGGGATGGACGGGCCATTGGGCGGCGGCAGCACGACCCAGGCGGCGTTGCTCGCGGCGGAGCGCCCGGCCAGGCCGCCGCGGGTGGCATCATCGCCGGTCCACGCGGTGGCGCGGTACCAGACCCGCTTCCACGAGCCGGGCGGGGCGTCCGCCCCCTGGGCGGTAGAAATGTACGGGCCGTAGACCGGGTCGGGCACCTGGGTGACGGTCCATCCACCGCCGCTCGCCGTCAGCCGCGCCACCGGCGGCCCCATCGTGTCGAGTTCCCTGGCGGCGTCGTCGACGCGGACCCGGTGCAGGTCGATACGCACCGGCCGGGGACCAGGCCGGGTCGTGACCAGGACGCTCGCCGTGAAGGCGGGCGGCATGACGGTGGTGTCGAGCACGCGCTGGATCTCGATCGTCGGCGCGGCTGGCGTCGTGATGCGCGGAGCCGCGACCGCGATCAGCGAGTCGTCGGCAGCCGGGCCGCCGGGCCAGTCGCTCTCGACCTGGCCGGCGCTGACGCCGAGGACGACGTACAGGTGGATACCGGTCGACCCGCGCGGCAGGGTGACGTCGAGGCTGGACCCGGTCAGCGCGGTCGCGTTCAGCCGGGTGAACGGCCGCCGCAGCGGGTTCGCCAGGAACGCGTTCCTCAGGACGGTGAGCCGCTGGTCGAGCGTGTCCGACTGGGCAGGCTCCGGCAGGCCGCTCGCGTCGGCGAAGGACGCTTCGGTGGACTCGTAGACGTAATAGCCGGCCGCGTTCGGCTGGGCGGTCCAGCTGATCTGGACGTGACTCGACCCGGTCGCGTCCGGCAGGCTGCCGAGCAGCACGTGCGGCACGGGCACGACCGGAGGCCGCGGATCGCCGGTGGAGACGATCACGGGCTGGGCCGACCAGGGCGTCAGCCGCTGCGGAGCGATCTGCTCCTGGCCCTGCGCCCAGATCGCCATCCCGGCGAACCCGGTGGTCGCGAAGTCGATGGCCAGACCGGACATCGTGAGCCGGTACCGCCTGGTGTCGTCGCCTTGCGCGGAGCCGAATCCACCGGCCTGGTCTCCGTTGGCGGTCAGCGCGACCAGCACCGATCCGGGAGCCGACGGCACGTCCCCGGAGAAGGTCACGACGAGCGGCCCGCCGCCGCCGGCTAGCGACCGGTCGAGCCCGGCGGGAATCGTCAGCGAAGGCGGCGGGTCCCCGTGGCCGGTGGCGGGGTACATCAGTCCGGTGAACGTCACCTGCAGCGGCGAGCGAATCCGCCAGTCCCAGCAGAATTCCAGCTCCAGCGTGGTAGCACAGACCGACCCGCTGGCCGGCCCGGAGGGCGTCAGTGTCGCGCCCACGATCTGGACGGGCTCGAGGTCCGGCTGGAAGAGCGACTGGTCGACCGACGTCCATGGCGACCACTGGCCGTAGCTGTCGGCGATCGCCGCCCCGTACTTGACCTGCCGGGTGCCTGGGCTGGCCGGGATGCCGAGCTCGCGGTCGACTACGTTCAGCCGGAAGAACTCGGGGTCCGGTGTCTGCGTCGACTGGTTGATCGCGATCGGCCGGTAACCGCCGCTCGGCCGGGGATCCAGCAGCGTCACAGCGGGCTCGGCCGGGGCGATGCCCGCCCGGGCCGCCGCGAAGCTCGCCAGGCGTACTAGCTGCGAGGCCGCCGGCCGGTCCCAGCTCACCCGGATCGAGTCGCGCCAGTCGCCGTCGGCAGCGATCGGCCGCAGGGCGCCCAGTTCGGCCGCGGCCATGTTCGCCGGGGCGTCCGGCGGGAACGCCGCGCCCGGGGCCGGGATCACGGCGGCGTAGTCCGCCGGCCCTGACGCGCCGTCCAGGCCGTTCTCCCAGTGCGCCGTGATCATGAAATCCTGCGGACCGCGGCCGACGATCCCGACCTCGCTCTGCGGCGCGTCGTACGCGGTGCCGAAGCCGAGCGCCAGAGTGAGGAAGGGGTCGGCCGACGCGGCCATCAGGGTCATCGGCAGCGGAGCGAGCTGCGTCGTGCTGCCGCCGCCGCTCATCTGCTGGCCGGAAGAATTCTCCGGTGGCGGCAGCGGCACATTGATGACCTGCGCGGCCTGCTGATCGGGCGGGAACCCGGCCACAATGTCGTGCAGCGCGTCGAGCAGCTCATCGTTCACCTCGGTGACCAGTGCCGGATAACTGGGTGCGGCCCAGACCGGGGCGGGGTAGCCCGCGCCCAGGTCAGGTCCCCACCCGAACGGGGGTGCGCCGCGCGCGAGCCGGTCAGCGGCGGCGGACTCGGCGTCGGTG
Source organism: Streptosporangiales bacterium (assembly GCA_017882645.1). Taxonomy (GTDB): domain Bacteria; phylum Actinomycetota; class Actinomycetes; order Streptosporangiales; family Streptosporangiaceae; genus Chersky-822. The sequence continues at coordinate 10,959 of JADGPC010000021.1, forward strand.
AACGAACCGACGATCCCCTGCGGCTCGCCCTGCTTGCCCACGTCACCCCATCGCCCGAGGCTCACCGGCAGGCCAGCCAGCTCGATGAGCGTCCAGCCGGCGGAATTGGCGAGGCCGCCTGGACCGAGGCCGCGAACCGCGGTCACGCTGACGCCCGGCGCGACGAGCAGCCCGTCGATCACGGGCGCCGCCACCTCGACGGTGGATGTGCCCGGGTACAGCGTGGCGATGCCGCCGATGGTCGAGGCCGTCGGGCCGCCGCTGAACGTCAGCACGTATCCGCCGGCCGCGGGCACCTCCACGTCGACGCTGACCCTGGACATGGCCCCGTCCGGCCAGGTGATCATGGTCAGCAGGTCGGCGAACAGGAGCTGCCGCGACGAGATCGTGAGGGTCTGCCAGGGCGGAGCCGCCGCGTGCGGCCGCGCCCAGATCCCGAACGGCTCGGTCGGCATGCCCATGCTCGCCTTGAGCATCCAGCGCAGCTCGAGTACCGAGCCGTACGGCTTGAGGTTCCCGCCCGGCAGCCCGAGCCGCTTCGCCACCGCGTCCCAGTTGACGATGGCGCCCTCGCCGTGGAAGAGGGCCGGGTCGACGACGTACGACGGCATGGTCAGTCCACCTCTTCCCACGGAGCGGCCGACAGCGTCATGTCGAGCACGGGGTAGAAATCGTCGGTCGCGCCCGGCCCGTCGAGATACGGCTCGGTGTGCACGACCCGGCGCAGCGCCAGCGTGACCCGCTTCCCCCTGCTGCCCGGCTTGAGCGTGATCAGGGCCCGCTGCCCGCCTGGCGCGCGGACCACATAGTCGACTACGTCATCGCCGCCAGCCTGCGCCGCGAGCTCCAGCCACGGCTGCGGCATCAGCTCGTAGCGCTGGGCCGACATCGGCGGCGGTCCGGTCACGGCGGTCGGGATCGGCCGGTCGCGCCACATCGGCTCGGAAGCGTCGATCAGCAGCGCGGCCGGCTGGGGCGCGGGCGTTTCCGGATCCCAGAAGACGGTGACGCCTGGAGTCTTCGGTACCGCCACGGCGGGCAGCCCCGCGCCGCTGAGCGCGGTATCGAATTCCGCGCCCTGCGGGTCGCGCCAGGCGAAGGCCGGCCCGATCGCCTGGAGCTTGCCGGCGTCGTCGGCGTGCACGCCGCGATGCGCCACCTTGCTCGTCCGGAACGACGCGGCGAAGTCGGCCGCGGTCGCGAACCCGCCGGTCGAGAACGAGCCGCGCCAGACCCGTACCCCGGGCGAGCCTTCGGGCGCCGCGACGTCGAGCATCTCGATGTCCAGCAGGTAGTCGGTGAACAGGTCAAGCGGGATCGGGATCGTCACCGACGAGTGCCTGATCCGCTCGCCGCTGACGTTCACGCACGGGAGGCTGGCCGAGGCAAGTGCCTGGGCTGAGTTCTCCCACGGCGACAGGATCGTGGCCGGAAGGAACTGCAGATTCGCCGGGGTCAGCGGGTACGGATGCGGCACGCCGGGCGGGCCGCTCACCGGAACGTAGGACGCTGGCCGCAGCCGGGCCTGGAGTTTCTTGCCGTAGGCGGCATACAGGTCGCCGACGTTGCTGGTGGCGAACACGACCCGGACGGTCTCCGAGCCGAAGAAATGGGGTTCGGCCTCGCCAGGCAGTGCCACCAGCACCCACGGGTCCAGCCTGGCGGGCGGCTGAGCATCAGTCGCGAACCAGAATGTCTGAAGCTGCCCGGTCACGGTCTGCTGATCCGATGGCGGTTTCCCCTGGGCACGTCTCTCCCGGCTCGCATCCCAGGTCACGCTGACCTGGTATTGCTGGCCGGGCACTAGGAGCGCGTTGTCGGAGCTGTTCAGCCCCAGCGCATCGGAGAGTACCTGCTGCTTGCGCACCTGCTCGGTGGTGTCGTAGTCGGAGCGGGTTAGCTCCGAGCTCTTTAGTGCCTCGATGCCGCCGATGTAGAACGGCCGCAGCGAGATCTCGCGGCGGATCTGCCGCGACGGCGGCGGGCAGCCGATCTGTACTCGGTCCGCGCCAGGTGCCCCCTTGATCTCCACGAACACGGGCGTGTAGTCGTTTTTCGCGGCCATGGCGGCGAGATCCTCGAGCCCGATGACATCGAAGTGCCAGGGGCTGGCCGGTTCCAGCCAGGACGCCGGAAGGGCCAGCGGCGGAACGGCGTCGGCGCCGGTGACTACATGGCTGTCGTAGATCGTGTCACTGGCGTCGCTCGCGCAGACGACCACCGTCGCGCCGTACAGGAACCGGGTCGGGACCCACAGGTAGAAACGCGCGTACTCGAACGGGCCGAAGGTGAGGACGACCGCGTCGTCCAGCGGCCCGGGCTTGAACTGCCGCTGACTCCAGGCATCGAGGACCAGCGGCTCGCGGGTCTGGTCGCCGATATCGATCGGGCGCCCGTCGTCGAAGATTGGCGAGGCGAGGGCCCAGCCATAGCAGCCGTCGGTGGCCGGGGCGCCCGGATGAGGCGATCCGGGGAGCAGGCCGCCGCGGATCGCGCGGATCGGGTTGCCGGCGAGCGGCGGCTGGGTTCGGGCGGCTCTGCTTGCTGTTACCGCCCGCTGGGCGGGCGTGCGGCCGTCCGGGCAGGGCACGGTCGACACCTCGACCTCGGCGGGCACGATGCCGCGCATGCGGTCAGCGAACTTGTCGCCGCAGCGCCATCGCTCGGTCACGGTCAGAGCCAGGTCGGGCGGCGCCGACCGGATCGTCCCCGGCGGGTCGGGGAACGGCTGGCCGAACGGCTCCCAGCCGGCGTCCGACGGACCGGCAAGCTGGTAGAAGAAGGTCCAGAAGACCGGGGCCGGCGGCGCGGCCGGGTCGCAGACCGTGCCCCATTTCTCGATCGTGGTCTCGTCCAGGTAGACGCTGGATCCGACCGCTTTCGGAGTGGGGTCGGGAACCCAGCTCAGCAGCGCGAGCTGGGCCTCTAGCGCCAGATCGCCGGCCTTGGTGTTCCACCAGGTGGCGGGAGTAGCGCCGGCTGTGACCGGGCCGGTCAGGCTCACCGCGGTCAGCGTGTACCGATACCAGACGTCACCGCGCTGGACCCAGCCGTCGGCCGAAGCGTCGGGCGTACCGCCGATTGCCTGGCCGCTGAAGGTCAGCGCGGGGTCCTGCAGCGGCGGCATCGCGAGCATCAGGGCGGGCAAGATGTCGATCGGGACGACCGGAAGGTTCGGCGGCGAGCCGCCCGAGTCGGCCTCGACGGCGCTGGCCAGGCCGGAGTCGATCGGCTTGTCGACCCCTGTCCCGACCACCAGGGCAGGTGAACGGCTGATCAGCTTCACCGACGCGACCAGCGGCGGCGGATCGGGAACCGGGACCGAGTCCGAGCCAAGCGACAGGCTGACGCAGGCCGAGATGGAGAAGAACAGGAAGTCGACCTCGCCGCAGACTTGGCCGCTGATCTGGGCGACGTGGCCGCCCTGGCCGTCGTCGCCCACGTTGACGTCCAGCTCCGCCCACACGCTGATGTCGACGATGAACAGGTGCAGCGTGCCGCGCACGCTCATAATGCCGGCCAGCCGGAACGGGGAAAAGCCGAGTACCGCGTCGAACCCGGCGGCGAGCTGTGCGTACAGCGGGCCGATGCCCCACTTGTAGGACACGTGCAGGCCGGTGGCGATCGAGAACCCGGTAACGGCCGGGAGATTGTCGTGGGCCGGGATCCCGCTGCCCGACAGCATGAGGTAGCCAGCTGCGTCGAAGACCTGGAAGACGCTGGCCTGGACCTGGCTGGAGTACTCGCCGAGGTACAGATGCCAGTCGCTGGTGTCGTTGAAGTCGAAGAACGCCTCGACCGGGATCTTGATCTCGATCAGCGGGTCGATCTCGAAGTCGACCGACAGCCCGATCGTCAGCGTGCCCCGGCCGAAGTCTAGGTCGATCACGGCGAGGAACGTGCCCTCCGCGTCACCTTGCAGGTCAGGCAGCGCCGCCAGCAGGTTCGCCTTCATAACGAGCAGCAGGCGCGGGCCGGGCAGCTCGAGCAGGACCATGCCCTTGAGGTTGAACAGGATGTCGGTGCCCTCGGTGCCCAGCAGCGCGCCGACGCCGAACGCCCAGCTGCCCACCTTCGGCGTCCAGTACTGCGGGTTGGCGACGTCACCGTGGGCGGCCTTGAGCCAGGCCAGCTCGGGCGCCTCGATGCTGCCGGCCGGGATGATGCTCATGTCCCGTTCGAAATTCATCGCGAACAGGCCGATCAGGCCGTAGATGCCCAGGCCCGAGTCAGCCAGCGGGATGGCCACGGGGAAGTCGACCTCGAGTGAGGCCCGGACGCCGGTCGCCGGGCCGCCGTTGGCCGCGGAGATCTGGGCGATGGCCAGCGTCGCCGCGATCCTGATGTTGACCGGGGTGATCGTCAGGTCGAGCGCGCCCTTGATGACCGAATCGCCCTGAGCATCGGCGCCGACCTCCGCGTAGCCCTTGCCGGACAGGGCACCGGGGATGTCCACGCTCGCGCCGAACGCCGTCAGCTCGGGAGGGCCACCAGGGCTGAGGTTCAGCCTGACCCGCGCCCGGTCGATCGACACGACTCCGAGGTCGATCGCGACGCCGAGGTCGATCTCGGCGTAGAACGGGTTGTTTCGCGAGAGACGGGCACCGAGGATCTTCAGGATCTTGTCGAACGGGTCGTGCACCTGGATCGCGCCGGGCTTCGAGGCGTCGATCGTGTAGCCCTTGGCGGAGTCGAAGTACGGCCGGAACTGGAATTTCGGCTGGCCGGGCGGATTGCCGATGATGAACCCGATCGCCTTGTAGCGGACCACCAGCGGCGTCTGGCGCGGGATCGTGATGATGTCGAGGCCAGCGATCGAGATGTCGGCCGAGATCGCCGTCTCGAGGTCGACCAGGATCAGGACCTGGTCGCCGTCGGGGCGGGCCTGCAGGTCGAACTCACCGCCGTACCAGATCACCCGCTCGACCCGGAACCATGGCAGCGCGGCCATGCCGGCGACGACAGCGAATCCGGCCGCGGTAACAGCCAGCTCGACTTCCGCGCCGTCGGCGGCCGCCGCTCCGGCCGAGTCGGCGATCAGCGGCCAGAAGGCGATCCCCAGGCCGAGGAAGTCCAGGCCGTAGCCGGGATCGGGCAGCGGATCAGGGGCCGGCGGCAGCCAGCCGATCATCTTGAGGCCGTCCTTATCGGCCGGGTCCGCGCCGAAATAGCCGCTGACCGTGATGACGTCGGTTGCGTCGTCGATCTGGACGACCAGCCGGATATCGATAATGCCGTCGGCCGGATTCTGGCTGCCGACGTCGCCCCATTGCGGGATCTGGGCATTCGGCACCCCGCCGCGGGCCAGCTGGTTCTCGCTCGGGGTCTGGATGTCGAACTTGCCGGAGATCTCGCAGGCGACGAAGTGGTCGCGGACGATCCGGACCTTCGCGTCGACCTTCTTGAACCAGCTGGGAGACGGCGGCGGGGTGGCGGTGGCCGGGTTGTCGGGGACCGGCACCGGCTGGGCCGGCTCGGCGGCTGGCCGGGTCACCGTGCCCGTCGTGGTCGTCCCGGGCGCCGGCTGCGGCGACCACGTTGCCTCGGCCTTCCAGAACGTCCGGCGGACGTCGGTGCCCGGACCCTGGCTCGGCCAGCTGGTCATGTCCGGGGCGGCGGTCACGTTCGTGAAGGTCGTGCCCTGGTACTTCCCGATGATCGCCTGCAAGCCCGTCGCGCGATTGGCGGCGAGCTGGTTGTTGTATGTCCAGGCGCTGCTGGCCGGACCGGTGTCGTCGCCGGCCTCGTAGCTGGCGTAGCCCTTGATCGTGATGGCGGTATCGGCGGCCAGATCCTTCAGCAGCGGGGCCAGCGCGGTCGCGACGTCGCTGCCGCCCGGCCACGGGGCGGTCAGGCCCTGGTCGGCGGCTGGCTCGGTGCGGGTGTTGCCGGGAATAGTCGAGTAGGCAGCCGCATCGTCGACGTTCGGCTTGGGATGGTCAAAGCGGTAGTAGGCGGTGAAAGTGCCGATGCCGGCCGCTGCCCCGGGCACCGTGGCGGTGACGCTGACGGTGTCACCGGGGGCGCAGTCGACGGTGGTCGTCGGGCCGGTGCCGGCCGCCGAGCCGTTCACGGTCCACTGGGCACCGGCGGCGGCCGACGGGTCGGCGTTCACGCCGATCGTCGCCTGGCTGGACGTCTGCGAGATGAGCGTGAGCTGGGGCTGCTCGACCGGGAGGCCGTTCTGGGTGACGGACGTCGTCTGCAACTGGACGCCGGGGTTATCAGGGGTCGGCGTCGTGCCGGGCGGCGGCGGGGCCGAGGCGGGCTTCAGATTCGCGGTGATGGTCAGCTCGGTCTTGATTGCTCCCGGCTGGGAGCCGGTCGCCGAGACCTTGATCGTCATCGAGGTGCCGGTGCCGAAGTCCACGTCGAATAGCCGGCCAGGTGCGTCGGCACTGCCGCCGATCTGCGCGCTGGCCGTGTACGGGGTCAGGCCGCCGTCGATGTCGACGACCATCCGCGTCTTCGCGGGCAGCGCGACGGTTGCCGTGTCGTCGCCGGTCCTGGTGATCGCAAAGCATCGGCCGGCCGCGTCGTAGAACCGGGCGCTGACGGTGACCGGTCCAGAGCCCTGGTCGACGACCGCGAGCTCGAAGTCGCCGGTGACGCCGGCCGACGGGCCGAAGCCGATCAGCAGGTTGGTCGCGCTGGCGTCGATAGCCAGGCCGCTCGCTCCGCTCGGCGCGACGTACAGGCGCAGTTCGGGGAAGTAGACGCCCATCCAGCTGTCGTCGAAGCCGAACTGCGCCAGGACGTCGGGTGGGGTGGAGCCTTCGGAAAGGTCGAGGGTCGCGGTGCGGAACCCGATGCCGACGGTGTCGGACGAGCCGATGAAGGCGTACGGCGGGTCCATCGTGATCAGGTCGGCGACGCCGATGTCGTCGCGGTCGTCCAGGCCGCTCGCGCCCAGCGACAGGAGGTCGGCGCTAAGCGGGTCAGAGACCTGGGATCCCTGGGTCAGGCGCACCTTGATCTTCGGAAGGGTGATCTTTACCTGGGCGTGCTGCGGGTCCTCGGTGAGGATGCCGCTCGGGTCGAGCCTGGCTCCGCGCAGGAATGGAGGTCGCAGCACGATCGTGGTCAGCAGCAGGTCCAGCGTGAAGTCTGTGGACGGGTAGTCCGAGGGCGGCGGATCGGCCGTGTTCGCGTCGTACGCGGCCAGCACCGCCGCCGCGGTGGCGAAGCTGCCGCTGCCGCCGATCGCGGCGACGGCCGATGCCACCTTCTGTGATACCTCGCGCGGCGCGCTCAGCTCAAAGTCGAGCTCGGCATCCCGCACGTCGATCCACGGGTCGCGCCGTCCGGCGTCGCTGGCCGGGTGCCCTTCGGTGTTCTCGGCATTCACGCCGAAGGTCATCGTCGTGGGGTCGACGTACGGGCTCACGTCCCCGCTGAATCGCGCGACGCCCCGGATCACGATGCCGAGATCATCGGCGGTGACCGTGTACTCGCTGACGTAAATGACAGAAAGCGCCGCGTGCCACTGCCCGAAAGAGTCACCCTGAAGAACATATGGGGTGATCAGGTCTAGAAGCGCGAGATCATACGGCATTCCGGCGTATTCCTTCGAGACCGCTCGTCCGACATATAAAGATCGCGGCTGGTCTCGAAGGACGGTACTCGACCCGGTCGGTCCCCCCGCAGGTCAGGCGGCTCGGCTTAGCGCCTCGCCACCCGCCTGCAGTCAGTTTCCGCCGCCCTTAAAGCAGGGGCAAGCCGATTCTTGAATATCGCTCGATGTCCACGCGGACCGTTGCCGCGTTTATTACGCGGCGGCCCAATTGCCCGCCGGTCAGTACCCGTAACCGCTGGGGCTTGACGACTTCGACGTCGGGCTGGACGCGGGCGCGGTACCGGCGACCGTGACCTCATGCCAGACGCCGCCTGAGATGTTCAGGCCGTTGCCGGAGGCCTGCCCGGGCGACTTGTCGCCCTTATAGGTGTGCTGGTGGCCGTGCAGCGCGAGCGGGTCGCGGCCGCCGCGCACTTGCTGCGCTACTACGCCGATGAGCGGGCCGGCGTCGCCGCCCGCGGCGCCGGGTCGATCGAGTGGTTCCTGTTCTGGCCGCAGGCTCCGGCAGGCAACCCTTGCTGGCCGGACGCGACCGAGGCCGCAGGCCTGCTGATGGCTGCATGCATCGGCCAGCTCGACCGGTGGGGCGTGACCCGTCAGGACGCCGGCGGCGAGCTTCCCGTGCCAGGCGTCTACGGGATACCCGAGCAGTGGCCGCACGTGCGCGCGCTCTACGAGCGCTCCGGATTCGCCCATACCGGGCACACCGAGGTTGTCTACCTGGCCAGAGTCGATGACCTGCCCCGGCCGGCCAGCCCACCCGTCGCCGGCCTGACCGCGAGCCGGTCGGTAGGAGTCAACGGGACGCGGTTCTCCGCCCTGCTTGGTGCGGAACCGATCGGGTACGCCGAAGTCGAGGCGGCCGACGCGGGCGAGCGAGCACCTCGGCACGGCCGCTGGGCCGACATCGGCAATCTCTGCGTCCTCGCCGGGTACCGCCGGCGAGGCGTCGGAACGTGGCTGCTCGGCCAGGCCGCCGACTGGCTGAGGCTGGGCCACGTCGACCGGCTGCTCGACTACGGCCAGGACGACGCTCCGGATCGGGAATTCAGGCTCGCTGTCGGGTTCAGGGAACTGACCAGAACCAGACGCCGCTGGACCAGGGAAGCTCGCGGTGGCTGACGCGCAGGCCGATGCTGCACGGCGCGCGTGGACAGTCCGACCTGCACCATCACAACGTGCTCGCCGCGATGCGAGAGCCATGGCTCGTCATCGATCCCAAGCCCTATCTGGACCAGGCGCGGGTCAGCCGTGCGGGCCGCCGAGCGAGAGCTGCTCGAGGGACAGGTAGGTGCGCGCCGCCCAGGAGACCGGGTCGGCGGCGAAGTCGCGCTGGAGCGCGCGGTTGTTCAGCGCGTTGTCCAGCGCGGCCATGATCATCGACTGGTCGAGCACGAGGTAGCGGTGGCCGACCGCGCCGGTGGTCGGGTCGACCGCGTCGAAGAACCCGTCGGGTCCGTACACGCCAGGGAACAGCCGGCGCAGCGCGGAGATGTTGGCGTAAGCCTGCTGCGGCGCCACGTCCAGGGCGAGGAACGACGCGTGCGGCGTGACGACGTCCTCGGTCGCGCAGCCGTGGCACTGCGACAGGCCCTGGTTCGGGTGAGCGGCGGTGGCTCCCGCACCGTAGTAGGGGAACGCCAGGCCCTCGACGCCGTAGCCGCCGTAGTTCCCGGTGTCATCGGGCGTGGACGACGGCGACATTCCCCAGACCGGGTAACCGAGCTGCTGGGTCGCGTACTTGATCTGCACCTGCGCCGTCCTGGCGTCGGCCAGTCCGAAGCTCTGAGCGCCCCAGCTGGTCTCGGGTACCACCTCGTTCGGCATCAGGCCCTCGAACATGCCGCCTGAGTAGGTCGGGATAAAGGTGAGGTTCGTACCCGGGTAGGTGTAGTGGCCTTCCCACACCGTGAACTTCTCGCCCGACTGGGGGTCGGTCCAGGTCTGCCAGTAGCCGCCCATCGGCCACTGCCCCTGCCAGGAGAAGTCCGGGTCAGAGGTCAGGCAGTCGGAGAACGGCGCGGGCGGCGGCAGGACCCGCCAGCTGCGCCACCACACGTTGCCGGGCATCTGGTGCAGGCCCATCCCGATGTAGGCGGAGATCCGCGGGTCGCTGTAGAACGCGCCGTTGTGGTAATAGTGCGCGGCGTTGTCGCCCTGGTCCGGCGGCAGGCCCACGTAGTAGCCGCCGTACATCTGACCAGTTGGCTGGTTCCCCGCGACGGCCGGGTTCACGTTGCAGTGCGTCTCGGGCCGGTTGTCGTAGAAGATCGAGAAGTCCATCGGCGCGATCAGGCTGCTCGCCAGCGACCGGAGCTGCGGCAGCGCCTGGCGGACCACGATCAGGCCGGAGGCGTACCAGCCGTTGTCCACGTTGGAGACGAAGTAGCAGTTGTCGAAGGTGGGGGTCGTCTCGGTCGAGCAGTTGACGTCCCCTGGATTCCTGATCACGTCACCGGTGGTGGTGTCGTACCACTGGTGCAGGAACCCGTCGAACCGCTTGAGCTGCGCCACCTCGGTGAGCGTGGCCCTGACCCTGGCCACCGCCTGCGGCGTGCTGATCAGGCCGAGGTCCCTGGCCGCCACCACGGCCCACAGGTACACGCCGATGTTGGCGGCGGAGGTGTACCGGCCGTAGCTGGTGGGCGCCGGCGAGCCGCCAGCGAACGTGAGATTGTCCATCGGCAGGTTCGTCGCCGGGTCGACGTCGGCGCCGTAGAACTTCCAGGTGTCACTGGCAATCGATAGCAGGCCGGCCCGCTGGGGCGCCGATAGCCCGGTGTAGGCGGCCACCCCGTGCCCGGGTGCCTCAGCCGCTGCCCCGGCCCGGGCCTCAGCCACCGGCAGCACCGCGACAAGGCCAGCGGCGACCGCGGCGATGACGACGAGCAGGGTGTTCCACCTCATCGTGATTCTCCTCGTCCTCCAGCGGACAGCCGGATCCGGGCAATGCCCGGCATGGGCAGGTGGAAGCTGAAGCTGGCCGCGCCACGTTCGGGTGTGACGTCGGGCAGCCGCTCCTCGTGCAGTTCGTCGGCGGCGCGCAGCCGGGCCCACAGCGCATCGTCCGGCCACCTCACGTCGGCCGGGCACTGGGCGACGATGTTCGAGTGCCGCTCGTCGACGCGGGCCAGCCGGGCCTGGTACAGCTGGCCGTCCAGGCCGCTGACCTGCAGGCTGACGTTGCGGTCCAGCCGCGGATCGCCCGCCATCAGAGCCACGTTGATGGTGCCGTTCCAGACCAGGACGTCGATCGTGCCGTCCTCGTGCCTGGTGGCCCAGGCCTGCACTAGCGTGTCCGCGCCGTCGCCGCGCGAGCGCACGGCGAGCGCCTGATCGCCCATGTTCTCGGCCAGGTGGACTGCCCAGTACCTGGGCTTGCGCAGATTCCCGACGCTCAGCAGGCCGAACCCGTTGTGGAACAGCCGCTGAGGCCGCCCGAGTTCCTCGAAATGGTCGCTGATCACCCAGTACGCCACCGCGTCGACCCGGCCCTGGGCGCTGTGCAGTCCGCTCAGCACGAACGGCGCGCCCATCGGGCTGTCATGGACGGGCCCGAAATGGGTGGAGCCGATCCCCCATTCGGTCCACCAGATCGGCAGCGTACCGAGGTCATGCCGCCGCAGCGCCGGCCGGAGGTCGAGCGGGAGGTTGCCGTAGGTGTGCGTGCTCACGAAGTCGAGCGGGATGCCGTTCTCGGCCGCGTGCGCCGCCAGCGGCTCGATCCACTCACCCGCGGCCGTGGACGGCCCGCCTACGCGAAGCCGCGGGTCGACCGCCTTGATCGCGAGCGCCGCCTCGTCGTACAGGCGCAGGTACTCCTCGCGGGTGCCAGGCCAGAACACCTCGAGGTTTGGCTCGTTCCACACCTCGAAGGACCACTGCGCCACCTCGTCGATGCCGTACCGCCCGACCAGGTGGGCGGCAAGCTCGCCGACCAGCAGCCGCCACTGGGACCAGTCCCTGGGCGGCGAGATGATGCCGCGGTAGGTGAAGACCGTCAGGCCAGGATCCCTGGCCAGCGCGGCCGGCATGAAGGACAGCTCGACGACCGGCCGCAGGCCCATCTCGCGCAGCTGATCGTAGATGGCATCGACCCGGGCGAAATCGAAGATCAGGACTCCGCCCGGGCCGGCCGCGACGACGCCGTTGTCGTCGTGCAGGATCGCGTGCGCTCGCACGACCTGCGCTCCGAGGTCCTTGTGCGCTAGCCGCAGCGCCTCGGTGAACTCAGCCGCGATCTGGCCGGCGGCCGCGTCGCCGCCGCGCCCGCTGCCGAGCCGCAGCTGCGACAGGCGTTCCGAGCCCACCATCCGCCACACCCGGTCGAGCTTCCCGCGATCCGATGATGCATCCACGTCAACGGTGACCGGTCCGGCCGGGCCGGGTGCCGTTCGCGTGCTGACCGGCTCGGACCAGGACCACACCCGGTACTCGGCTCCGGTCACGGCGCCGACCCGGTAGCTGTATTCCGGCCCGTCCGCGAGTCCCGTGTCGGCGAACGGCGGGCCGGCCACGGCCGGCACGTCGCTGCCGCCGTGCCGGACGATCTCGGGCGCGCACCCGGCCTCGGTCCGCTCGATCACGTAGCCGGCCGCGCCCGGCACCCGTTCCCAGCTCAGCAGGGCATGGCCGGTGCGCGGCTCGGCCCGCAGCCCGGCCGGAGCAGGCAGCGCGAGCGGCCCGTCGGCGCCAGCGGGATCGGCCAGCCGCCGGTAGATCCGGCGCTCCCAGTCAGCGCGCGCGGCCTCGTCGGGCCTGCTGGTCCCGCGCGCGCCCTGGCCCCGGCCAGTGCCCTCCGCGTTCCTGAGATCTGCTGCCCGGCCGCTCATCCTGGACTCCGACCGCTCGGCCCGCTCACGGCCCGGCTCGCGCAGCTGCAGCTGCGCCTGGTCACTAGCTCGGTCGGCAGCACGACCGACTTCCTCGCTGTGTCTGCAGCCGCGATCCGGCTGAGCAGCAGCCGCACCGAGCACTCGCCAAGCTCGCGCATCGGCTGGCGGACCGTGCTCAGCGCGGGCCTGGCCCGCCGGGCCGCGGCGATGTCATCGAACCCGGTTACCGCGACATCGGCCGGGACCCGCAGCTCCGCGGCCCGCAGCGCGGTCAGCGCGCCCAGCGCCATCTCGTCGTTGCCGCAGACGATCGCGCCCGGACGCCGGCCGGTGGCGATCAGCTCCCGGACGGCCTGCTCGCCCCCTGCCTCGGTGAAGGAGCCGGTGGCCGCTGGCGCCGCGGGCTCGGGCAGGCCCGCGTCGCGCAGCGCCGCGCAGAAGCCGGCGAAGCGCTCCTCGGAGTCCGGCGAACCCGCGGGGCCGGCCAGGAAGGCCAGGTCGGTGTGGCCGTGCACGGCGATCAGGTGCGCGGTCATCGCCCGCGATCCGCCGCGGTTGTCGGCACCCACGAAATCCGGGCCGACGAAATCCGGGCCGCTGCGGGCCAGGTTGGTAGCCAGCAGGACCACTGGCACGCTGCGCGAGAGCGCGACGATGTCGTCGTCCGGCAGGCTACGGGCCAGGATGACCAGCCCGTCGACCTTGCCCGCCACGGAGAAGGCCAGGTCGCGGCCGGACGCAGTCGACGTCGCGGCGATCAGGACGGCGTCGCCGGCCGAGGTCGCCGCGCGCTCGGCGCCGCGGATCACCTGGTCGACGTAGAGCGGAGACTCTTCCTCCGCGTCCCCGGACTGGCCGAGGTCCGGGAAGATCAGGCCGACAATCCCGGTGCGCCGTGCGGCGAGACCGCGGGCCGACCCGCTCGGCACCCAGCTCAACTCGGCCGCGGTTGCCTTGACCCGCTCGCGGGTTGCGGCGGAGAACCCGGTGCCGTCGGCCATCACCCGGGACACGGTGGCCGTGGAGACGCCGCTTCGCCTAGCGACCTCGTAGATCGTCGACCGGTCAGCCACGGGGGGTCCCTCGAATCGAGCCGGCATCCAACGTAAGCGGTTACGTAGGTAACCGCTTACGTTTTCACCATTTCCGCCGCCTGTCAACGTGAACGCCGTGATTGTCGGTGCCCTGACATAGTCTGACCTGGTGCTTGAGTCGTTCCACCCGGCCGTGCGGACTTGGTTCGCCCGGCGGTTCCCCGCCGGGCCGACCGAGCCGCAGGCTGCGGGCTGGGCCGAGATCGCGGCGGGTAGGCACACGCTGATCGCCGCGCCGACCGGGTCGGGCAAGACCCTCGCCGCCTTCCTGGTCTGCATCGACCGGATCTACCGCGCGCACGAGGCGACGGCGCTTGCTGAGCCAGTTCCGGCGGAAGGGCCACAGGTCGTCTACGTCTCGCCGCTGAAGGCGCTGGCGGTGGACATCTGGCAGAACCTGGAACGGCCACTGGCCGAGATCGCCGACGTCGCCGCCGAGCTCGGGCTACCCGCCCCCGCGATCAGGGTCGCGGTGCGGACCGGCGACACGGCGGCCGCCGAGCGGGCGGCCATGCTGAAGCGACCGCCGGACTTCCTGATCACGACGCCCGAGTCGCTGTTCCTGCTGCTCACGGCGGAACGCAGCCGGGCGATGCTGACCGCGGCCCGCACGGTGATCGTGGACGAGATCCACGCCGTGGCCGGGAACAAGCGAGGCTCCCATCTGACCCTGACGTTGGAGCGGCTCGCGCACGTCGCCGGCCAGCCGGTGCAGCGGATCGGGCTGTCGGCCACCCAGCGTCCGATCGATGCCGTGGCCAGGCTCCTGATCGGAGCGGGCGACGACCGGTCGGAAGCGGATGGCTCGCCGCGCTGCTCGATCGTGGACGCTGGCCACCGCCGCGAGCTCGACCTCGGCCTTGACCTGCCCGGCGACGAGCTCGGCGCCGTCGCGTCGGCCGAGCAGATGGCCGAGATCCATGACCTGATCGCGGGGCACGTCACCAGGCACCGCACGACGCTGGTGTTCGTCAACACCCGGCGGATGGCCGAGCGAGTCGCGCACGAGCTAGGCGAGCGGCTTGGCGACGGCCAGGTCGCCGCGCACCACGGCAGCCTGTCCAGGGACCGCAGACAGCGGGTCGAGGCCCGGCTGCGCAGCGGTGACCTGCGTGCCCTGGTCGCCACGGCCAGTCTCGAGCTCGGCATCGATATCGGGCCGGTCGAGCTGGTCTGCCAGATCGGGTCCCCGCGCAGCTTCGCGACCTTCCTGCAGCGGGTCGGCCGGTCCAACCACACCACCAGCGGTGTTCCCGCCGGACGGCTCTACCCCACGACCAGGGACGAGCTTGTCGAGTGCGCCGCGCTGCTCCGCGGCGCCCGGGCGGGACGGCTGGACGCGCTCGTCATCCCCTCCTGCCCGCTCGACATCCTGGCCCAGCAGATCGTCGCTGAGTGCTCGGCCGCTGACTGGGAGCAAGACGAGCTGCTCGCACTGGTCCGCGGCGCGGCGCCGTTCTCGTCCGTGTCGGAGCAGGACTTCGAGGACGTCACCGAGCTCGTCAGCGACGGAATCCGCACCGGCCGCGGCCGCCGTGCCGCCTACGTGCACCGGGACCAGGTCAACGGGCGGCTGCGGGGCCGGCGGGGGGCCCGGCTCGCCGCGCTCACGTCCGGCGGTGCCATCCCCGAGCTCGGCGATTTCCGGGTGCTGGCCGAGCCGGACAACGTCCTGGTCGGCACGGTCAACGAGGACTGGGCGATCGAGAGCATGGCCGGGGATGTGTTCCTGCTCGGAACGACCTCGTGGCGGATCAGGCGGGTCGAGCCGGGCGTCGTCCGGGTCGAGGACGCGCACGGCGCGCCGCCCTCGGTGCCGTTCTGGCTCGGCGAGGCACCCGGCCGTACCGTCGAGCTGTCCGAGGAAGTCTGCTCGCTCAGGTCGGCGATTGCCGCCGAGCTGGCGGCAGGCGGGCCGGAGCAGGCCGTCGGCTGGCTGATGACCGCCTGCGGGATCGGCCAGGCCGCCGCTGAGACGATCGCGGCCTACCTCAGCGTCGCGCTGACGCAGCTCGGGGTCCTGCCCACGATGGACACCATCGTGCTCGAGCGGTTCTTCGACGAGGCCGGCGGGATGCAGCTGGTCGGGCACGCCCCGTTCGGCGCCCGGCTCAACCGCGCGCTCGGCCTCGCGCTGCGCAAGCGGTTCTGCGTGACGTTCGATTTCGAGCTGCAGGCTGCGGCCAGCGACGACGCGATCCTGCTGTCGCTCGGGCCGCAGCACAGCTTCCCGCTGGAGCGAGTGCCGAAATTTCTTGCCTCGCGGACCGTCGAGGAGGTCGTCCGCCAGGCGGTCCTCACCTCGCCGCTGTTCGCCGCCCGCTGGCGGTGGAACCTCAATACCTCGCTGGCCGTGCTCCGGATGCGGGGCGGGAAGAAGAACCCGCCGGCGATCCAGCGGATGGAGGCCGATGACCTGATGGCGGCGGTGTTCCCGACTCTGGCCGCCTGCCAGGAGAACGTCGCGCCGGGCCCGATGGAGATCCCCGATCACGTGCTTGTCCGGCAGACGCTCGCGGACTGCCTGCACGAGGCGATGGACATCACCGGGCTGCGGGAGCTGGTCGCCGGCATCGAGGCCGGCCGGGTCAGCGTGATCGTCAGGGACACCACGGAGCCGTCCGTGCTGGCGCACGAGATCCTCAACGGGCGCCCCTTCACCTATCTGGATGATGCGCCCCTGGAAGAGCGCCGGAGCAGGGCGGTGCCGCTGCGGCGCGGTCTGCCCGTCGAGCCGCACGAGCTTGCCCGGCTCGACCCGGCCGCGATCGCGCGGGTCGCCGAGCAGGTCAGTCCCGACCCGCGCGATCCCGACGAGCTGCACGACGTGCTCGCGAACCTGATCGCAGTGCGCCCGGTGCCAGCCTGGGAACCCTGGTTCGCCGCGCTGGTCAGCGCCGGCCGGGCCGTCGAGGTCCGCGCGGCCGCTGCGCTGCTGTGGTCGGCGGTCGAGCGGCGGCCCGCGATCGAGGCGCTGTTTCCCGGCGCGGCGATCGAACCCGGACACCGCAGCCCGGTGCCGACCAGCCCAGTGCCGGCCGGCCCGGTCGACGAGGACGCAGCGGCCACGGCCCTGCTCCGCGGCCACCTGGAATGCCGGGGCCCGTCGACGGTCGCGGCGCTGGCCGAGGCGACCGGACTGGCTGGCACGCTGATCGTGCGCGGGCTCGCGGCGCTCGAGCAGGAAGGCTTCGCGATCAGCGGGCGCTTCACCGCACCCGACGCCGATGAGGAGTACTGCGCCAGGCGCCTGCTGTCCCGGATTCACCTCTACTCGAGGGAGCGGCGACGGCGCGAGATCGAGCCGGTGACCGCGCGGGACTTCGTCAGGTTCCTGCTCCGCTGGCAGCACGTCACGCCAGCCAGCAAGCGCGAGGGCAGGTTCGGCGTCCTGGCCGTCGTCGAGCAGCTGCAAGGATTCGAGCTGGCCGCCGGGGCCTGGGAACAGTCCGTGCTGACGGCGCGGGTCGATGGCTACCGCCGTGAGTGGCTCGACGAGCTCTGCCTGTCGGGGCAGGTGTCCTGGGGACGGCTGTCGGTCCGCGACGCGGAACCTGACAGCGACCGGATGCCGTCCCGCGCCACCCCGATCACGCTGGCGCTGCGCGACGACCTGCCGTGGCTGCTGCGCGCGGCCCGCGGCGACCTGACCCCGGCGGAACCCGGCTCGCCCGGCACCCGCGCGGTCCTCGAAGCGCTGCGGCAGCGCGGCGCGCTCTTCCGGCCCGATCTCACCACGCTGACCGGCCGGCTGCCCGACGAGATCACTGAGGCGCTGTGGGACGGCGTAGCGCGCGGGCTGATCACCGCCGACGGCTTCCGCGCGATCCGGTCCCTGCTGGGCCGTCGACTCCGGCAGCGGTCGTCGCAGTCCCGGGGACTCCGGCGCGGCCTGCGCGGCACTGCCGGCGGCTCAGCGGGGCGGTGGTCCCTGCTTCCGGCACCGGTCACCGACGGTGACCCGGACGAACTGGCCGAGGCCGTGGCGGAGCAGCTTGCCGCCCGCTGGGGTGTGGTCTTCCGCGACCTGGTGGTCAGGGAGAACCTAGCCGTGTCCTGGCGGGAACTGCTGTGGGCGTTCCGGCGGATGGAGGCCAGGGGGACGATTCGCGGCGGCCGGTTCGTGACCGGGTTCAGCGGCGAGCAGTTCGCCCGCCCCGACGCCGTGGATCTGCTCCGCTCGGTCCGCAAGCAGCCGCGCACCGGCGAGCCCGTCCAGATCTCGGCCGCGGACCCGCTCAATCTCACCGGCATCGTGCTGCCCGGCCCGCGGATCCCCGCCATCTCCGCCAATACCGTCACCTACATCGACGGAGCCGTCGCCGGTACGGATCCAGCGACGGACCCGGCCGCGGCCGGCGCTGCCGTGGCCGTCGCTGCCACAGCCTAGGCCGGACCGGGCGGCCCGCTGGTTCCGCCGCCGCTGGCCGGCAGTGTGGCCGTGACGGAGTCGACGATGCCGGATGCCAGGTAGACGATCCAGTTGTCGTCCAGGATGCGCACGTGGCTGGCCGGGTCAACGAGGATGTCGTGCTGGCCGAGGAGCTTGCTGGTGACCGGGTCGAAGATCAGCTCGTACCGGTACCTCAGCTCGAACGCGTTGACGCTGCAGCCGAGGACGGCAGCCGCGTCGGCGTGGCTGAGGTCGTCCCACAGGACGAGCCGAAGTGCCTCCCGATCTGCTGGCCGGAGCCTGTCCATCGCGGCCAGGAACCGGCGCCACGCCACCGCGAACACATGAGCGATGACGTCGCCGGCCTCGTGCTCGGCCACGCGGCGCTGGACGTAGCCGGCGATCTCTTGATACCTGGCCATGTCAGATCCGTCACCGCCCGGTACCAGACCCAGACTCGCAGAGGATCGCCCTCAGAACTCCGCAGGCCGGCCGAATCCGGCCGTGATCCACGTGTCTCGGGTCGACGAATTGTCGGCGGCCCGTGGTACTATACGAATGATTGTTCGAGAGAGATGGCGTGACCGGGGCCGCAGGAGACGGAGCGGCCAGGCAGTCCGGTAGTTGGTGGTCCCCTTCAGGGGAGTTCCGCCCCGGCCACGGCCCTCCGCAGGCATGATCCCCCGCCTTTCCCTGATGTGAATTCTTCCGCAACGAAAGCGCGCCCGCGAATGGCGGGCACAATGGCCGATCCGGGCTACTCCGCACTGTGCTGCCGCCGACGCCGCTCCCGCTCTCGCTCGGCCTGATCCCCTGATCCCCTGATCCCGCTGCCCGCATAGCCCGATCCTCGTGTGCCGCCCGATCCTGGTGCGGCTCGACCTGGCTGCCGACCCCTTCCGAGGAGGTGCGCATGTGCGTTCCCGGCCAGTCCGCCGCCCCCGGCGCGCCTGCCCCGGCGCCGGCGAGCACGCGGCAGGCGCTTGCCGCACTGCACGGCGCGCTGGCCTATCTGGCCACAGCGGACGCGACCGCGCTGACAACCGCCGAGCAGGCGGACTGCCTGCGCATCCTCGAGCGCGCCGAATCGGTCAGGACCGCCGCCCACGCCACGGTCCTGACTGCGTTCAACGCCGGCTGCGGATACGAGGACGACGGCCACGGCTCGGCCAGGTCCTGGCTGCGCTGGCGGACCCGGGTCACCGGTCCGGCCGCCGCCGCCGCGATAGCCTGGACCCGCCGCCTTGCCGCCCACCCCGCCGTCGCCGACGCCCTCGCCGCCGCTGGCATCTCCGCCGCTGGCATCTCCGCCGCTGGCATCTCCGCCTCGTGGGCCCGGCAGATCTGCGACTGGACCGACCTGCTCCCGCCGGCCGCCCGCCCCGATGCCGACACCATCCTGCTCGCGGCGGCCGCCGCCGGCGCCGAGCTTGCCGACCTCGCCGGGCTGGCCGATGAATTGCGCAGCCGCACTGCCGCGCCCGACGAAGACGGCGATGATGACGGATCCGGCCGGTCGGTCCGCCTGGACCTGCACTACCGCGGCCACGGGCACCTCCGCGGCGACCTCACCCCCCGCTGCGCCGCCGCGCTGCGAGGAATCCTCGACGCCCTCGGCAAGAAGGCCGGCCCCGAGGACACCCGCACCAAGCCGCAGCGCGACCACGACGCGCTCGAAGAAGCCGGCCGCCGCCTGATCGCCGCCGACACCCTGCCCGACCGGGCCGGACAGCCCACCCGGATCCAGCTCCACATGAGTCTCGATGACTTTCTCAACCCGCCGCCCGGCACCGCACCCGGCCACGGCAGCGGCGGCCAGCCGGGCGGCACGCCCGGCGACGGCAGCAAGCGGGAGTACCTGGCCCGGGTCCTGGGCCTGCGGCCTTTCAACCTCACCGGGCCCGCCCCGGCCGGCTGGGCCGGACCCGGACCGCACGCCACGCCAGGCGACCTGTGCGACGCCACCATCACCCCCGTCGTCACCGGCCACGCCGACCACGAACTTCTCGACCGGCTCGCCGCCGAGCTCCTCGGGCACGTCAGCCCGAGCGGCGAGCAGGGGCGCCTCGGTCCGGCCTACGCCCGCGAGCTGATCCTCCGCAACGCCATCGCCCTGCTCTCCGGGCCTGCCGGACTCGCATCCCGCCTCCGCGCGACCCGCCTCACCGGGCCCGCCGCCTCCGTCAGCCTCCCCCTCGACGTCGGCACCGCGACCGACACCATCCCCCCGCACCTGCGCCGCGCCGTCATCCTCCGCGACACCCACTGCGCCTTCCCGGGCTGTGACCAGCCGCCCGCCGCCTGCCAGGTGCACCACATCGTCCCCCGCAGCCAAGGCGGCCCGACCAGCCTGAACAACCTGCTGCTGACCTGCACCTTCCACCACCTCATCGTCATCCACCAATGGGGCTGGTTCTCAGCGCAGACGGCACCACGACAGCCGTCAGCCCCAACCGGACCCGCACCCTCCGCAGCCACGGACCTCCCAGCGCGGCCTAGGTCCCTGGGCCGGGCGGTGATCCGGCCAGGAACCCGGACCGGGCAATGGCTCGCCGGCTCTTTCGTGTTACCGGCGGGTAGAACGGGGCACGTCCTCAGGGACAACCACATGACGGGACCTTCCATGAGCACTTCTCAGGCAGACCATGTCCGCAACGTGGACGAGCGCGAAGCACGGAAGACGGCAGAAGAGGCGCGGGAGGCCGGATGGCATCGGCCCAGCTTCGGCAAGCAGCTGTTCCTCGGAGACTTCCAGCTCGACCTGATCCACCCGCATCCGCGTCCCGATGAGGAAGCCGCCGCCCGCGGCGAGGAGTTCTGCACCCGGCTACGCGAGTTCTGCAAGACCTCGGTCAGCGGCGCCGAGATCGAGCGGGACGCCCGGATACCCGATGACGTCGTCACGGGTCTCGCCTCGCTCGGCGCATTCGGCATGAAGATCGCCCCCGAGTTTGGCGGTCTCGGGCTGAGCAACCTGTACTACAACCGGGCACTGATGATCGTCGGCTCCGCATCGCCCGCGATCGGCGCGCTGCTGTCCGCGCACCAGTCCATCGGCGTCCCGCAGCCGCTCGCGCAGTTCGGCAGCGACGAGCAGAAGCAGGAGTACCTGCCCAGGTGCGCGCGGGGCGAGATCAGCGCGTTCCTGCTCACCGAGCCCGACGTTGGCTCCGATCCGGCCAGGCTGAACACCACGGCCACTCCTTCGGACGACGGATCAGAGTACGTGCTGAATGGCGTGAAACTCTGGACCACCAACGGCGTGGTCGCTGACCTGCTCGTGGTGATGGCACGGGTACCGAAGAGCGACGGGCACCGGGGCGGGATCAGCGCGTTCGTGGTGGAGGGCAGCGCGCCTGGGATCACCGTCGAGCGGCGCAACGCCTTCATGGGCCTTCGTGGCCTGGAGAACGGGGTGACCAGGCTCCATGACGTCGTCGTCCCGGCCGCGAACCGGATCGGCCAGGAGGGTCAGGGCCTGAAGATCGCCCTGACCACGCTGAACACGGGCAGGCTGTCACTGCCGGCCAGCTGCGCCGCGGCCGGAAAGCTGGCTCTGAAGATCGCCAGGGAATGGTCCGGCGAGCGAGTGCAGTGGGGCCGGCCGGTCGGCGAGCACGAGGCCGTCGCCAAGAAGATCTCGTTCATCGCCGCCACCACCTACGCACTCGAGGCCGTAGTCGAGCTGTCCAGCCAGCTCGCCGACGACAAGCGGAACGACATCCGGATCGAAGCGGCGATCGCCAAGCTCTACTGCTCCGAGATGGGCAGCATCATCGTGGACGAGCTTGTGCAGATCAGGGGGGGCCGTGGCTACGAAACGGCCGAGTCGCTGGCCGCGCGCGGCGAGCGCGGCGTGCCCGCCGAGCAGATGCTGCGGGACATGCGGATCAACCGGATCTTCGAGGGATCCTCGGAGATCATGCGGCTGTTCATTGCCCGCGAGGCGGTCGACGCGCATCTGTCGGCGGCAGGCGACGTCATCGACTCGGAGCTGCCCGCGGCGCGCCGCGCCCGCGCTGCCGCGCAAGCCGGCCAGTTCTATGCCAAGTGGCTGCCCACGCTGGTCACCGGCCAGGGGCAGCGGCCCAGTGCCTACAGCGATTTCGGCCCGCTCGCGGCGCACCTGCGCTATGTCGAGCGGGCCAGCAGGAAGCTGGCCAGGGTGACCTTCTACGGGATGGGACGGTGGCAGGGCCGCCTCGAGCGCAAGCAGGGATTCCTCGGCCGGATCGTCGACATCGGCGCCGAGCTGTTCGCGATGAGCGCGGTCTGCGTCCGCGCGCAGATGGACGCCAAGGTCGCAGCGGGCACGAGCCGGGCCGCTGTCGCGCACGAGCTCGCAGACGTGTTCTGCACCCAGGCCCGGCTGCGGGCGGAGGAACGGTTCAGCCAGCTGTGGCACAACACCGACTCGGCCGACGTCGTGCTGGCCCGGCAGGTACTCAGCGGCCGGTATACCTGGCTTGAGCAGGGCATCATCGACCCGTCACTACCTGGCCCGTGGATTTCCGCCGCGGAGCCAGGGCCGTCCAAGGCGGAGAACGTGCACCGTCACATCGGCTGAGGCTGGCCTGGCCCGGCGATGTTCCGGATACCGACCTCGTCGGCATGCGCCAGCAGGTCGGCGGGGTCAGCGTAGACGCGGTAGGCGCCTGCGCGCTCCAGTTCCTCGCGACCGTATCCGCCAGATAGCAGCCCGATGCCCAGCGCCCCGGCGCGCCGGGCGGCGAGCAGGTCCCAGACGCTGTCCCCCACCACCATGGCGTGGGCCGGATCGACGCCCAGCAGCGCGGCGGCGGCCAGGAAGAGATCAGGATCCGGCTTGGCGTGCCTGACCATATCGCGGGTCACCATGACCGCATCGTCGCCTACGCCGAGCAGCTTCAGCGACTGACGTGCCATCACGGCCCGCCCGCTGGTCGCGATCGCCCATGGCACCTTGTGCGCCGTCAGCGCCGCGAGCAGCTGCGGCGCTCCGGGCAGCGGCCGGACGGAATCGATCTGAGCCAGGTACTCGGCGGCGTGATCCTCCTGCAGGCACTCGATGTCCTGCTCCGACAGGGACCGGCCGGTCTCTCGCAGCAGTGCCGAGACGAAGAGCCCGCCGCTCATGCCGATCCGGCGGTGAATCCGCCAGACCGACAGCTCGATATCGAGCTTGGCCAGCGCGTTCCGCCAGGCGATCACGTTCTGGTAGACACTGTCGATCAGCGTGCCGTCCAGGTCGAACAGGAACGCTGGCACCGGAGGTTCGGCGTACGCGGGCCGGCCCGCCACGTCTGCCGGATCCGTCACGTCTACCACACTAGCGCCGAGCTGATATCTGCTGGGCGGGCAGGCTCCGCAGATCGGGACACCGCTCGAGCAGGTCCTCCACGGCCAGCCAGCCGACTGAACGCGGCCGCGTCGATCGAGATCGGCGCCGTGGTCGTCGAGACGCGCCGCTGGTCAGGCAGGACGACCGTCGACCCGTGCACCGAGACGCCCACGTCGGTCAGCAGCCGGGCGCAGGCCCGCACGAAATTCGCCCGGTACCGCTCGGCGTGGAAGGAGATGACATCGGCGCCCAGCATGCCGAGCAGGATCTCCCGACGCCACGGCAGCCGGCCGAAGATCTCCGGCGCGGGCCAGGGAACATGCAGGAAGAAGCCGACCGGCTGATCGGGGCGGCGTTCCCTGATCAGCCCGGGCACGAGCGTCAGGTGATAGTCATGCACCCACGCGAGGGCACCATGGCGCTCGTCGAGAGCGCTAATCGCGGCCTCAGCGAAGGTGCCGGTGACGTCCCGGTAGCTCCGCCACCAGCTGCGCTCGAACCGCGGCTTCTCGATCGCGTCGTGCAGCAGCGGCCACCGGGTCGCCGTGCTGGATCGGCAGGGTGTTGGCGATCGCCACCACCGGAGCCTTACGCTGCGGAAGCATAAGCCTGCTGTTCGCCACTCGAGTCGACAGCTGCGCGGCTCTCATCGATCTGACTCATGAGGGCTTTCCCTCACCCCGAATGACGATGTCAAACAAGATCACCTCGGCGGCCGGGCAGCAGGGAAGAGAGCGCTGGCTGGCCTTCGCCCAGGCCGGGCGGCGAGCGAGGTGGGTCCGTTTAAGAGCGGCTCAGTGCAACCAGCGGCGGTAGCGGGACCGGGACGCCTCCCGCCAGGTGCGCCTGGCGTGCTTCTGCAGAGCGGCCGCCGCCTGATCATCTCGCTCGTACATCAGGCCGTAGCTGAACGCGTTCTCGCCGGCCAGGTGCGCGCTCATGCCTAGCTCGCGCTCGGTCCGCCGGGCGATGACGGCGTCCTGATGGTCGCCGAGCACGGACTGCATCCGCTTCATCTGCCTGGCAAACTGGCTCGCCTCCTGGCCGAAGGCAGGCGCTACCGCCTCGCCGGCGTAGCGGGCGCGCTTGGCCGCCTTGCGAGCCCGGTGCAAGGCATTGTCGCGGCGCGCGCCGGCCGGCGCGCGCCTCGCCTGCTTCATCCGGCGGCTGGTCGTGCCGTAGGCCTTCCGCACGGCGGCCGGAAGGACATCGGTGGCCGCACGGGCCGCGATGCCGGTCCGCGGCGGCTCGGCGGTAACCCGGTCGAGCCGGTCGAGCAGGGCGAAGTACCGCGGTGAGTCCAGCGCCGCCAGCACGCCGGCCTGGGCCTCGGCGCCGATCCGGGCGAAATGGCCGAGCACCCGGGCCATGACCGGCCCGACCATCAGCTCCTCCGGCAGCTGGCCGGCTCGCTCAGCCAGGTGCCCGGCGAGGACCTCCGCATCGCGCGCCTCGCCCAGCACCGCGCCGAGCCAGCGCAGCTCGTCAGCCAGCGAGTCACTCACCGAGCCGGCGACGACTGAGTCGGCGAAGAACGGGGCGAAGACCTGCAGCGTGCTGCGCAGCCGCCGGACCGTGGTCCGCATCTGATGCACCGCATCAGGCTCGCTCTCCCGCACCATCGGGTCGAGCGTCTTCAGCATCGCCAGCTGCGCTCCGAGGTAGGCCTGCAGTACCTGGCCGGCGGTCGCCGACCCACCGGGCGGCGGCTTCTGCGCAGGCGGCGGCGGAAGTCCGAGCGCGCGCGCGAGCTTGGCGGACTGGCCGGACCGGTTCAGGCCGGCCCGGCGCAGCAGATTGTCCGCGGCCACGAGAACGTCCTGGTTCCCGCCGGTCAGCTCGAGTTCCACCTCGTGCCACTGCGACTCTCGCGTCGCGTCGCCCAGGGTCCGAGCCGTTACGTCGTCGGACGCCACCTCTGCCAGCGAGTTACCCGAGCCGTCGAGCAGCAGCTGCCGCCGCCTCGAGGTGCTGATCATGGCCACCGGCTTGAGTTCCTCGCCCCTGGTATGCACCCGGACACGGCGAGCGAGCTCGTCGGGAACGCGGGTGCGGGACCGGCCGAGCGGCAGCCGGATCTCGCACCTGGTATGGGGCCCGGCGGGAAGCTTCAGGTGCCAGCCGGAGTCATGACCGCCCCGTCGCCGGCGCAGCGTAATCCCCGCCCTGATCAGGCGCAGGTCGCCGGTATCGAAGTATTCGGCATCGAGCTGCTCGCTGGCTGCCTGGCGGGTGCGGGCTACCTGGGGCAGGACGTCGAAGGTCGGCAGCGGGACGCCGGCGGCGGCCTCGTACTTGATCTCGGTCTCGCGTGCTTTCACGGCCATGACTACTCGCTACCCGCACGGACGGCTCGCTACCCGCACGGTTCGCGGGCGCACGGCAGTGATGGCCGGCATACATTGGCCGTTTGGGGGCAGTTGGCACGCCATGAGTATAAGAAGCAGTGTGCCGGGCCTCCTCTGGTGGCTGTTTTGGTTCCTAGTGGCGATCTTGCTCATCATCCTCGCCGCTCTGGTCATCCATCACCTCGGCGGGTTCAATCTCGCCTTCCACGTCGGTTACTTCCACTTCCAGCTCGGCGTCACCGGTTAATCCGGGCGGACCAGAAAGGCGCGTGGCCGGCCACGAACCGGCCGGCCGCGCGCCATGATCACCGGATCCTGCAGGTCAGTTATTTATGCGACCCGAATGACGTGGCCTGCGCGCAATTACAGACATTGCCTCGACCTGAGTGGCGCTTCTCTTTTCGTACTAAATGATCGCGCAGGTTCTTGCTTATTTAGCGCTGAAAGCCTCCGGCATCCGTTTCGGCCTGGCTACTATTCAACCCGCGTGGCTGTTCTAGGGCCGCCACGGAAGTACGCCGTACGAGCGATGGGATCTCACGGGGGAGAAATCCGATGCTCTGGACATGGCGCATTCAGACGATCGGAAGCGACCGCGTCGCATTTCAGCTGGGGCCACGCGCTGGCCGCCACCGGATGCGGCGATCCTTCACATCGGCGCTGGCCGCCTCAGCCCTCGCGGCCGGCGCCGCGGCGTGCGGGCCGGCCCATGCGCTGCCCCCGAGTGTCAGCCTGGCGGCGGTTACCCGTCCGCCCCGGGTGGCGACCACGGTGCTGGCCGGGCCTCCCGACGTCGTGGCCGCGAGCGCGGCCTCGCGGCTGTTCGCCTCTTCTCCCCTCGTCGTGGTCGCGAACGCGGACCGGGAAGCCGACCTGGCCAGGGGAGCAGATCGGGCCGAGCGCGCGCACGCACCGCTCCTGCTGCTCTCACCAAGGCGGCAGCGCGCGGCCACCACCCTGGCCGCCCGCGTCGCGCTGCGGACGGAGACCCGCGCGCTGGCGGCTCGCGCCGTGCTCGACGTCGGCGTAAGCCGGACGCTGCTCTCGGCCGAACTGCCGTCGCTCCAGGTGATCACCGCAGCCACCGCACTGCCGCACCGAGGGGCGCCGACCCCGCTCACCAATGTGGTGATGCTCGTGCATCGCGGTTACACGAATACGGGAACGACCGCCGCCGTGGCCACCGCCCGGGCGGCCGGGGTGCAGGTCATCACCGTCGCTGGCTTCGACCCTCGGGCTGACCCTTCGGCCATCTCGGCACTGTCAGCGGCCAGGCCCCAGCACGTCATCGCGGTAGGCGCCGGCTTCGGTTCCACCCGGCTCCTGGCTGTGCGGGTCGCCGTGGCCGCCACCGGAGTGCAGCTGCCGGGCGGCGGAGACGTCCTCCTCCCGATGCACAGGCTGCTCGCCCTCTATGGCTATCCGGGAACGCCAGCGCTCGGAGCACTGGGCGAGCAGAGCCTGAGCGCGAGTGTCGCGCGGATCCACCGGATCGCCGCGGCCTACCGGCCGCTGAGCAGCGTGCCGGTGGTTCCGACCTTCGAGATCATCGCCACCGTCGCGCAGGCAAATCCGGGACCGGACGGCAGCTACTCCTACGAGTCCGCGGTGTCCTCGCTCCGCCCCTGGGTCCGGCGCGCGACACAGGCGGGCATGTACGTCGTCCTTGACCTGCAGCCGGGGCGGGCCAGTCTGCTCGCCCAGGCCCGGCGGTACCGGTCACTGCTGCAGCTGCCCGACGTCGGGCTGGCACTTGACCCGGAGTGGAAGCTCCAGCCCGGTCAGCTGCCGCTGCGCCAGATCGGCAACGTGGCCATCAGCGAGGTCAACGGCGTCGTCCGCTGGCTGGCTGGCCTCACGGCCCGGTACCACCTGCCGCAGAAGCTGCTCGTCCTGCACCAGTTCAGGCTGTCGATGATCAGCGACGAGCAGCGGCTCGACACCCGCCACGACGACCTCGCGATCGTCATCCACATGGACGGGCAGGGCACGCCCGAGGACAAGCTCCAGACCTGGCAGGCCGTCACCAGGAACGCACCAGCTGGCGTGTTCTTCGGATGGAAGAACTTCTTCGTCAAGGATCACCCGACGCTCAGTCCGCAGCAGACGATGGCCAACTCCCCGAAACCGGTCATGATCTCGTACCAGTGAACGCCGCGCGCGGCGCTTTCCCGCTAAGGCCCAGGTGCCCCCGGCGCCGTCGCGGCTGATGCTGGCGCAGGCGGCGCGGGCGGCATCGCCGCTGGCGCCTTGCTGGCCAGCAGCTTGGTGATGTCCAGTTTGGTGCCGACCATCTGCTTGAGCATGAAGTCGTGGTTGAGGTCGAGTATCGCGCGAGTCTCCGCCGCGATCACGGCATTGCGGCTGAGCGTCAGCTCGTTGTCCTGCTCCTGCTCGCCTGACAGGGACCAGTTGGTCGACCCTTTCACGGTGAAGACGCCGTCGATGATCACGATCTTCAGGTGCGAGATCGCGTTATGGACGGAACTGGTGCCGATCGCGATGCTGTTGCCGAAGGCGTCGTTCTGCCACTGGGCCAGGATCTGCTTCTCGTGCACGCCGCTGGCCTGGCTCCGGTCCAGGCTCATCTGGACGTACACCTTCTCGTCCGCGAGCTTGGCGTGGATGATCTTGTTCAGCTCGTCGTCGTCGTAGCCGAACATGTTCACCACGATGGAGTGCTGTGCCGTACCGAGCAGCGCCACCAGCAGGCCGTGGACATTGTCACGCGGCGCGAAGAACGTGCGCTGATCGTCCGGGTAACCGTCAAGGAACCGTCCTTCCGCCTTGTACTTACCCAGGTCCTCCCACGCGAATGGCGCACCAGCCCCAATCGGATTAGGCACCGTCGGATTAGTCACAGCCCGCCCCTTTCCCCGCCTGGCCCCATCCTGTCGGGTCGGGCCCGGGACGTCTACCCGCGCACCAGCTACCCAGGTGGCCGGCCCGCCATCGCCGCGGCGCGCAGGCTCCGGTACAGCAGCTGCTGATCCCCGAGCCGCCGGCGCAGCTCGCGCTCGAGGCCGCCGATGGGAACCAGGTTCTGCGGCGCGCGCGGGTCCTTGTGCGGCACGCTGGCCAGCGGAGGCAGCACCCGGGCGGTCAGGTCGGCGAGCGCGGTGACCGCGGCGGCGGGCAGGTCAGCCGAGCACTCCAGCCGGACCACCCCTGACCAGGGCGCCCCGGCGGTGCCGGGGAGCCGGAGGTACCACGAGCTGCGCCGCCAGGAAGTGCCCATCGTGAACGCCGGCGTTCGCTGGCCTGGCCGCAACGCGGCCACCACCGCGGCCTGCTCGGCCGGCAGGTACGACGCGTGATGCGTCTTGACGTAGCCGACGGTCCGGTCCAGGTGCGTGCGCCCGCGCAGCGGGCCGTCGACGACGAGCAGATCGTCGCCGGCCTGGTGCCGGGCCCGGAAGGCCAGCGCGAGCTGTACCTCGGCGTCGGTGAGCCGCTGCTGGAGCGCGAGCGACAGCTGATCGGCCCCGGGCCCGGCGGCGAGCCGCGCCGGGTACCGCGCGGACCTGGTCACTAGGTCGGTTGCGTCCGGTGCGGCGGTGAACAGGCCGCGCTCGACGGCGACGTCCGCAATCCGCGCAGCCCCGTCGCAGGCCACGATGCCGGCCGCGTAGGACGCGGCGATGCCCGGGCCAGGCTGCGGGTCGCCGCCGTGGACCCAGATGCTCGCGTCGATCCGGCGCACCCCGTCGAGGAAAAGGACCAGGCCGGGAAGCGCGGGGGCCGGATCAGGATCGAGCGGCCGCCACTGCGCGGCCGGCACCTCGAGGTCCAGGTGCAGCTCGGCCGTCGACGCGGCCATCGCCCCGCCGTCCAGCTCGTCCCCGAACGCCATCCCGTAGCCGGGATCCCACGGGTCCACCGTGAACGAGACGGCCCCGCCCGCCGCGGTCACGCGATGCCTTCCTTGCGCAGCGTTGACGTGGTTCCCGCGCGGCTGACCACGAAGCGGACCGGGACGCGCTCGGCCAGCGCGGGCACGTGCGTGATGATTCCGATCATCCGGTCGGAGTCGGCCGAGAGCCGCTCGAGCGTGGCTCCGACGGTCTCGAGCGTGTCCTCGTCCAGCGTGCCGAAGCCCTCGTCGAGGAACATCGAGTTCAGGTCGCGCCTGCCCGCCGAGAGTCCGATCACCTGCCGGGACAACGCAAGAGCCAGGGCGAGCGAGGCCTGGAACGTCTCGCCGCCCGACAGCGTGTGCACCGGCCGCCTGGCCCCGGCGTCCTGGTAATCGATCACGAACAGGTCGTTGCGCTCGTCGCGGTCGAGCTGGTACTGCCCGCCGGACAGCTCGAGCAGCGTCGCCGACGCCTCGGCGACCAGCGAGTCGAGGGCCTCGCCGCAGAGCCAGCGCTCGAATGACGACGCCCGCAGCAGCCGGCCCAGCATGGTCGCGACCTGTTCCTCCTCCCGGTGCGCCCGGATCTGGTCGTCAAGTCCGCCGGCCTGGGCCCGGCTGGCGCGGACGGCGGCAAGCTTGTTCGCTGCGCGTTCCCGGTGCGTCGCGACCGCGGCCTCGCACTGGCCAGGATCGGAGACTTCGGTGATGCCGTGCTCGGCCAGCTGCCCGGCCAGCGCGGCCTGCACGTCCGTGACCTGGCGGTGCAGGGCGCCGGCTGCCGCGTCGAGGTCCGCCTGGTGCGCCTGGCGCTCGTCCTGCTGCGTCCTGGCCCATCCGGTGAGCGCGTCCCACGCCGCGGACAGGTCCTGGCCGGCCGTGGCCGGAGCACCGAGCCGGACGACGGAGTCGCGCGCGGTGCCGAGATCAGCCCAGGCCCGCCGCTCGTCCTCGCTGAGGCTGGCCCGTTCTGCCTCGGCCCCGGCCAGTGCCTGCCGTGCGGCCCTGGCTGCCTGCTGGGCACGGCCGAGCAGCTTGTCCGCCGTCGCGATCGCTTCGAGCGACGCACGGACCTCGACTTCGCCCGGCGCGCCGTCCAGTGCGGCGGACACCCGGTCGAGCTGTCTCTGCGTCTCCTCGACATCCCGGCCCGCCACGGCCGCGGCCCTGGCGGCCTGGTCATGCGCGGAGTGGGCCCGCTTCACCTCGCTGGCCGCCCGGTCGGCCGCGGCCTGTGCTTCCATCAGGTCGGCCGGGACCGGGTGGTGTGGCAGCGACGTGACGCGCCGCAGGCAGACTGGGCAGTCGGCGCCGACGGTCAGATCCTGAGCCAGCGCGACGGCGGCATGGGTCCGGTCGGTGGCGGCTAGTTCCCGCCTGGCCTCGGTGAGCTTGGCCTCGGCGGACGTCAGCGCCGCCGACCGCGCATCCAGATCGGCACGCCGGACGGCCAGCGCCTGTTCCTGCTGCTCCAGGCGGGTCCGAAGCCCGGAGTGCTCCGCGTAGGCCTCGCGCAGCCGCTCGGTGCGCGTCTTGTCGGGCAGTGCGTCACGGGCCTGCTGGGCCGCCAGCTCGGCGTGCTCCGCGGCGTCCCGCTGCTCCGTTCGTTCGGCGACCAGTCCGGCGGCGGCGCCGATCCGCCTGGCCAGGCCCGCCACCTCGGCGGGAACGCGGATGGCGGCCAGCAGTGCGGCATCGGCGGCGGTCGCCCTGGCTTGCTCCGCTGCCCGGCCGGCCTGCTCGGTGAGGCCGCGCAGCGCCGACAGCTTCTCCTGCACCACGCTGGCGAGCTCCGCGAGCGTCTGCACCCTGGCTGCGGCCAGATTCTCCGCCTCCGCACTCACGTCAGCGAGTCCCTGCCTGGCCGCCTGCGCCGTCCGCAGCCGTTCCCTGGCCAGGTCAGCCCGCCTGCGGGCCTGCTGGCCGATCAGGTTGTAGACGCCGAACGCGAGGAGCTCGACCAGCAGGTCCTGCCGGTCGGCCGCCTTGGCGTGCAGGAACTCCGAGAACCGGCCCTGCGGCAGCAGCACGGACTGGGTGAAGTGCTCGTAGGTCAGGCCCAGGATGTCCTGCACCGCCGACTTGACCTGGTCTGGTCCCTCAGCGAGCGCCTCGATGCTGGCCGCGAGCAGGTCGGCGAGCGGAGCGCTGGCCGGCACCTGCGGGTCAAGCACCTCCAGCCTGGCCTCCTTGGTATGCACCAGGCCTTTCTTATCCCTGGTCAGCGCCCTGACCACGCCGTACCGCCGGCCAGCAGCCTCGAAGACGAGGCAGACCCGGCACGAGTTCGCGGCGGGTGCCAGCGCCTGTGCGATCAGGTTCTCCCGCCCCCACCTGGGCACCGTCCCGTACAAGGCGAAGCACAGACCGTCGATGACCGTGCTCTTCCCCGCGCCGGTCGGGCCGACCAGGGCGAAGAAGTCCACGTCGGCGAAGTCCGCCTCGGCTGGCTCGCGGTAGGAGCCGAACCCGTCGAGAAGCAGTCGCAGCGGCCGCATCAGGCTCCTTCCGTCGCAGCCAGGCTGGAACCTTCAGATCCGGTGACCTCGTCAAGCAGCTCGGCGAACATGGCGCTGATCCGCGGATCGGCCACGCTCTGCTCGGCCAGGTAGTCGCCGAACAGCTCCAGCGGGCTCCGGCCGGCCCGGCTTGGCCGACCGCCTGGATCGCCCCCGGGACGGGGCCGGTGCGCATCGTCGAGCAGCACCTCGAGGGTGCCGGGCAGCTTCTCCCTGACCAGGTCGCCCAGTCCGGCGCGGGCCGGCTCAGCGAGCACCACCCGCAGGTAAGCCGCACCGGCCTGTTCCCCTTCCTCGATCACCTGGTCCAGCGTCCCGCGCAGGGTCTTCAGGCGGCGGGCACCGGACACCGGAACTGCCCTGGCGTCCGCGCGGACGCCAGGCTCGGCCGTCACGATCAGCGCGGCCGACTCGTTGGCCTCCTCCCCGAAGTCGATCGGCAGCGGGGAACCGGAGTAGAAGATCGGACACGGCCCGGGGATCTCCTGCTGGCGGTGCAGGTGCCCGAGCGCGACATAGTGCGCGCTGGCCGGGAACATGCTGGCCGGCAGCTCGTAGTCCAGGGTGGTCTGCACCTCACGCTCGCCGCCGCCGCGGCGGCCGCCGAGCAGCGTGCCGTGCGCCATGATCACGTTGACGGCGTCCTCGGTGAAGCCCTCAGTCAGCAGCCGCACGATCTCGGCAACCCGCTGCGCATAGTCGAGCGCGTGCTCGGCGAATTCATGGAAGATCACCTCGGCTGCGCGCACCGCGTACCGGTGCGACAGGAAAGGAAGCGCCGCCACCTTCACCTCGTTGCCTGCCCTGGTGCGCAGCGACAGCAGGCCGCCCGCGTTCGGCCGCTTGGGCAGGCCCAGTACATGCATCCCGATCTCGCCGAGCACCGGCCGGTATACCGCCTCGATCAGGGACTGGTTGTCATGGTTGCCGGCGATGACGACGACCTCA
>JADGPC010000217.1 GCA_017882645.1 Streptosporangiales bacterium
ACCAGGATCTTGATCGCGACCGGAACGGGCGAGCGGTCGTCGGTCGGATCAGAGTCTGCGTAGGGCATCGGCCACCTCCTTGAGGATCCGCACGTCGCTGAGCCCGGACGCAACGGGCTGATAGATGTTCACCAGGCCGCGTTCCCGCAGGTCGGCGAGGAGGATGCGGACCACGCCAAGCGGAAGGTCGAGCTCGGCCGCCAGATCGGCGACCGACGCGCGCGAGCGGCAGAACCGCAGCAAGCGCATATGTTCAGGTCCAAGCTCAGAGGCGTCCTCAGGCGCAAGTTCAGTTCCTGTCCTGCTTCGTATTGCGGATACCAGGGCAATCAGGTCGATGCTCGCGCCGGTTGGCCTGGTGCGCCCGGCCGTCAGCGCATAGGGCCTGACAACGTGTTCGCGGCCATCGGCGCGCCCCGCGGCTCGCCTGGGATTCGCACGGGTCACGCGTCACCTACGAGCTAACCTGCGCCGGCCGCGGTCGGACCCCGAGATGCTGGCCGACGCGCTTGACCAGCAGCGCCATCTCGTAAGCGATCAGGCCGGCGTCGGCGCCGGCCCTGGCCAGCACGGCCAGGCAGCTTCCCTCTCCGGCGGCGGTCACGAACAGGTAGGCGGACTCGAGCTCGACGATCGTCTGGAGCGGGCTGCCGCAGCTGAAATGCTGGCCGAATCCGCGGGCCAGGCTCTGGAAGCCCGCCGCCACGGCCGCGAGGTGCTCGGCGTCCTCCCGGCTGAGGTCGGCGGAGGCTCCGATCGCCAGGCCGTCCCTGGACAGGATTACTGCCTTGTCGATCTGGGCGACCCTGGTGACGAGGTCGTCCAGCAGCCAGTCCAGATTGCCGCTGGTGTTCATTATGATCCTCCTTCGTCTGGCGAGTCACCCGAGCGCTCCGGGCCGGGACCGGTTGGGAGCTCGTCGTCAGCCGCGTCGGTCACGGAGCGGCCGCGCTGCCAGCCAAGCTGAAGGGCGGCCATCGTGTTCCTGGCCGCTTCAGGAGAAGGTCCTGCGGACACGTCCGCGGTTTCGCTGGGGACAGTGGCATTCTGCTGCCGTAGCTGAGGCGCCAGGCTAGCCTGCCGAACTCGCACCGGCAGCCCGTCGAGCTCAGCCACGTCGCCGCTCTCTGGCTCGGCACCAGGCGGTACGGTTCCGGCTAGTGCAGCGCTGGCCGACATGACGCCCGCCAGCCCGGTGTCAGACGGCGAGATGTCGGCTGACACGGTGTCGGGCGGCGTGCTGCCGGTGAGCCCGGCGTCGGGCGGCGTGCTGTCGGTGAGCCCGGCATCGGGCGGCGTGCTGCCGGTCAGGGCACTGTCAGCGGGTCTGGCGGCACTCGGCCCGGAACCGTTGGACCCGGTCTCATCTGACCCAGCGTCGGCCCAATCCGACCCATCTCCGGCGGGCGCGGTGCCGGTCGGCTCGGCGACGGTGCCGTCAGGGCCGACGTTGTCGTCAGTGTCGTCAGTGCCGTCAGTGCCGCCAGCGCCGCCGGCCAGGTCGATGCCGGCCAGGTCGATGCCGGCCAGGTCGGGCGCGGTTGCTGCCTGCCCGCTGCCGGGGCCAGCCGCAGTCCAGCCCCAGCCGGCGGTCGTCCCGTTGGCATTCCAGCTGGGGCCCGCGTCGTCATTCCACGCGGAGATGGCGTTCTCCCACGGGAGGCCCGTCTCGGCTGGCTGCTCTCCCGTCGGCCGCATGGGCAGCTCAGGCGCGGCGACACGACCGTCGAACGACGCGGCGGCTGGCCAGGGATCCGGTTCCCTGGTCCTGGTCGGCAATTCTGGCAGCCCGTTCGTCTGGTCAGATCCAGGCGACGCCGGGTGCGGCTCGATGTCGATGACCTGCGCCGAGCTGGCCATCGCCGCGCCGCTGGCGGCGAGGGTGCGGGTCGGTTCGGCCGGGGGGCCGGGCAGCTCAGGAACTGGCCGGCCGCCGAGCTCGCGGATTCCGGCGATCGCCGGACTTCCCTCCGGTACCTCGACGTCCACGATGAGGTCGGCGGGTATCAGTACGACGGCGGTGATCCCGCCGTAGGCCGAGCCGCGCAGGGTGACCTTGACATCATGCCGCCTGCCTAGCTGCCCGGCGATGAACAGGCCAAGCTGGTCGCTTCCCGACAGGTCGAAGAGCGGCGGATCGGAGAGCGTCTCGTTGATCTGCGCGAGCTGGTCCTCGCCCATGCCGAGCCCGCGATCCTCGATCTCGACGGCTACGCCGCGAGCGACCTTCTCGCCGTCAACCCGCACGGGAGTCGAGGTCGGCGAGAACGTAGCCGCGTTCTCCACCAGCTCTGCGAGCAGGTGGATGATGTCAGCGACGGCGTGGCCTGCGAGAGCGGCGCCCGTCCGCGAGGTGACCCGGATCCTGGTGTAGTCCTCGACTTCGGCAGCCGCGGCCCGCATGACGTCCACGATCGGAACCGGCTCGCGCCACGTCCTGCCGGACGAGCCGCCCGCCACGATCAGCAGGCCTTCCGCGTGCCGGCGCATCCTGGTCGTCATGTGGTCGACCCGGAACAGGTCGGCCAGCTCCTCCGGATCGTGAACCCGTCGCTCCATCGAGTCG
This sequence comes from Streptosporangiales bacterium, assembly GCA_017882645.1. Lineage (GTDB taxonomy): Bacteria > Actinomycetota > Actinomycetes > Streptosporangiales > Streptosporangiaceae > Chersky-822. The sequence continues at coordinate 2,567 of JADGPC010000217.1, forward strand.
AGCAGCTGGAGCTGGCGGGTGAGCAGCGACTGGTTGCGCCTGGCCAGGCTCCTGAAGACATCATTGACGCCACGCCGGATCTTGACCTCGTCGATGGCGGCCGAAATGGCGGTCCTGGCGGCCGTATTGAATGCCTCCCTGACCTGCCCGATCTCGTCGTTACTCGGCGCGAGCCGCGGAACTTCGGCGCCGACGTCGACGTCCTCGCCTGCCCGCAGCCGGCTGATCGCGCCAGGCAGCTGCTCGGTCGATAGCTTGACCGCGGACTGCCGCAGATCGCCGAGCTGACGGATCAGGCCCCGGCCGACGGCGATGCCGATCAGGATGACTGCCACGACGGCGAGCAGGCCAATTCCGGCGATCAGGATCAGGTTGAGGACCATTTGCCGCGCCTGGGCGGTGGCCTGCCGGGCCAGAGTGGCAGTCGCCTTCAGCAGTGCCGACAAGAATCCCTGCCGGTATGCCGTATCGGCGGCCGTCCAGGCCGGCAGCGATACGGCTCTCGCACCGGACGGGCCGCTGAGGACCTGGGTCTCCATGCTCGCCAGCTGGCCCGCCGCCGCCGGAGGGATGACGGTATGAAAGTAGCCGCGCAGACCTGGCGCCAGGTCGCCGTAGACCTGGGACCATTCCTCCTGGTGCCGTACGGCGAGCTGGTTGATGAGCGTCAGGTCGGCCGGCGGAAACGAGCCGGCGATCAGGTCGGCCCTGATCAGATCGCTTTCCTCGCCGACATCCTGTGACGCCCTGGCCATCGTGAGCAGGTCGGTCGCCTGAACCCCGAGCGGCCCGGTCAGCACCGGGGCGATGGCCTGGCTCAGGACGTTGTCCCCGCCGGTCAGGATGGTGGTGTAAGCACCGGCCGCATCGATCTTGCTAAGCCCGAGGCTCACCACCGACGTGCGGAGCTCGTTCATCTTGGTCAGGTCAGCTTGCCAGGCGATCAGCGCCTGTCGCTCCTTCGGCACCGGGCCGCTGTTCAGGGCAGTCTGTACCGCGGAACGGAAATCCTTGATCTGACTGTCGGTCTTGGCCTCCTGCTTCAGCAGCACACCGAGAACGCCATGGCCGGGCCTGGCCAGATACTCGAGCGCGAGGGTTCGCTCATTGGCCAGCTGGGTCTGGACGTGGGCCACAGGCAGCGCCACCAGCTGGCGGATCGCCGCTTCCTGCTTCAGCGTGAGGACGCTGCCGAGCGTGAGGTTGACTACCTCGGCGTACAGGCCGAGCAGCGCGACGACGGGTACCAGCACAAGCACGATGATTCGCGAGCGGATGGACCGGCGACGCAGCATAGCTAGGTCCTCAGGATCGTGTCAGCATGGCCGGCTGACGTTGCTACCCGGGGCTGAGCAGAGATATGTGAGCCTACCCGGCTATTAGCGGTGTTACAGCGGCATCCGGCGTGCCTGCGCATGGTTTTCGCAATACGTTCCGCGCTGCCTGCTATGTTCAGCACTCCATCATGCGGCAAGATGTCAGATGCCGGACGGGGAGACCTGGCGATTACGGTGCCAGCGCCGCCCGAGCGGGTAGACCTGCCTGCAGCGGGCGCCGGATACCGGCTCACGGACGTGAGCGTGCAGTGCCGTGGCTACGATTGGGACGCTGGCTTGCCACAAATCCGTGGCCTTCATATCCCGGCATTCGCATGGTTCAGCCTTCGGAGAATGGGACGTAGATGACATCACCCCGCGGCTCCTCGGCCGTAGGACGGCCGGCTGGCGGCGATGACGGCAGGACCGTGACGGCGCCCAACGGCGCGGACCATGCCGATGTCCTGACCGCGGCGGCACCGCCTCCGGCGGCAAGCCAGCCTGGCCTGGCCGAGGGCGAGTCGCCGAGTTACCAGGCCGGCCCGGTCTGGGCTCGCTGGCTGCCGCCCGTGGTAGCGCTGCTCTTGTCGTTGTGGCACATCACCACGCCGTCGTACTGGCGAGACGAGGCGGCGACGATCGCCGCGATCCGCCGGCCGCTCGGTGACCTGATCAGGATGCTGGGCAACGTCGATGCCGTGCATGGCGCCTACTACCTGATGATGTGGCCGATCGAGCACGTGCTCGGGTCAGGTGCCCTCGTGCTCAGGCTGCCCTCGGCGGTCGCGGTCGCCGTGGGGGCCGCGGTGGTCGCCGCGACCGGCCGCCGCCTGATCTCGCCCTGGGCCGGGCTGGGCGCCGGGCTGCTGTACGCGGTACTGCCCGTGACGAGCCGGTACGGGCAGGAGGCGCGCTCGTACGCGATGGTGATGACCGTGGCGGCGATCGCGAGCTACCTGCTGGTGCGCGTGCTCCAGGCGCAGCCGGCCAGACGCCGTCGCTGGCTGGCCGGCTACGGGGTGAGCATCGCGGCTCTCGGCATCCTGAACATCTTCGGCCTGCTGCTCGTCCCGGCGCATGCCGTCACGATCGCCGTGGCCTGCCGCCGCGGCCTGCGCGATCCCGGCGCCAGGCGGGTAGCCATCGGCTGGCTGGTGGCAGCGGCGGCCGGGATCGCCGTGGCCGGCCCGCTGCTCGTCTTCGGCTGGCTCCAGCGCGGCCAGATCGCCTGGCTGGGCGTCAACACCTCCTCGTCCGGCCTGAGCACGCTCTTCTCGCTGAGCGGCTCGTTCCTGGTCACTACTTCCGTCCTCGCGGTGGTCGCCGCGACCGGCCGCCGCCTGATCTCGCCCTGGGCCG
>JADGPC010000218.1 GCA_017882645.1 Streptosporangiales bacterium
CGGCGAACATCTCGGCCTGCTTGACGGTGTCGATGCCGAGGTCGGCTTCGAGGTCAAGGTCGAGGTCGAGCAGGTCGGCCGGGTATCCGGTCATCTCGCTGACGATCTGCACGATCTGGCCGGTCACGGTGTCCGCCGCCGGCGGTGCGGCGGTCGGCTCGGCTGCGGGCGGCTGCGCAGCCGCTGGCAGGGCATCAGCGGGCAGGGCATCAGCTGGCGCGGCGGAGACCGGCAGCTGTGCCAGGGCGGCGGCCCCGGCCTCGGGTGTCCGGTCGCGGACGAAGCCGATGACATGCCCGAGCGTCGGGAAGTCGCGGAGCCGGAGGTTCTCCTCACGCGGGATGCCGAACCGTTCCCGCACGGCGGCGAATACCTCGGCCTGCTTAACGGTGTCGACGCCGAGGTCGGCTTCGAGATCGAGGTCGAGGTCGAGCAGGTCTCGCGGGTAGCCCGTCAGGCCAGCCACGATCTCGAGGACGGCCTGCTCGACTGGATCGGCCGCTGACGGTACTGGTACCAGCACGGCGGGCACTGGCTGCTCGACAGCGGTTGCCGGCTGCGGCGCCGCCTGCGCCGCGGCAGGCAGCGGTGCCTCCACCAGTTCGGCGCGCGCGACGGGCGAGACCGCCGCGGGGACGGCAGCTGGCTCGACCGGAGTCGCCGGGGCCCTGACCGGGCCTTCGTCGGCGACGCGCAGGCGGTGCTTGACGACCTCTAGCTGAGCGTCCTGACGACCGCTGATCCGCGCCAGCCACGAGCGCCAGGTCACGTCGTCCGCTACCCGGTGGCCGAAGCCGAGGTCGGTGGGCGGACGGCGCCGGCCGTCGGCCGGCGCCGTCCAGCGCAGCAGCAACATCGCGATCTGAGAGCCGAAGCCGGCAGCGAGCCTGAGGGCATAGCTGACCGGGTAGGCGCCGCCGCGGGACAGGTTGAGCGGCCCGAGTTCTGGATCGATCTCGCGGAAGTTGGCCACGGGCGGCACGATTCCTGTCTCCAGTGCCTTGACCGCCACGACCTCCTCGATGCCCGCGCCCATGGCGTGGCCGGTGAATCCCTTCGTGTTCGTGATCACCACGGAGTCGGCGGCCGGGCCGAAGACCCGGCGCAGGGCGCTGATCTCCGCTGACGCGCTGCCTCCCCGGGCGGGCGTGTAGGTCTCGTGCGAGACGAACACGGTCTGCGCCGCGATCGCGAACCGGTCGATCCCGCGCTCTTCCGCCTGCCTGACCAGCTTCTCCATGACCTGGCCGATGTGGTCCACGTCCAGCCGCGTGCCGTGGAACGCGCTGTTCGCAGTGACCGCGGCCAGCACCTCGCAGATAGGGCTGATACCGCGCTCCCGCGCCGCCGCTGCCGACTCGACGACCAGAGCCGCGGCGCCCGAGCCGATGATCATCCCGTGCCGCCGGCGGTCGAAGGGCAGCGCCGCGTCCTCCACGACGTCGTCGGTCGCCGCCGCCCCGCTGGCCAGGAATCCCGACCCGGTCCAGGGCAGCAAGGTGTCCGAGGCCACGTCGTCCGCGGACACGACGATCACGCGGCGGCAGCGGCCTGCTCGGACCCAGTCCTCGGCGACGGAAATCGCCACGGCTGTGCTCGCGCACGCAGAGTTGACCTGGGTATTGGGGCCGCGGGCACCGATCAGCTCGGCGAACTGCGAATGGCCCATCGCCAGCGCCTTGAACAGGAAGCGCCGGTCGAAAGCGAACGGACGGGAGTCAATGGCATGCCGCAGTTCCGCGATGCGCCGGTCGACTTCCGCGACCGCCTGGTCGGCCGCGTTCATCCGGCCGCGCACGTCAGTCAGCGTCGCGAGTTCGGTCCGGCGCGCGCGGTCCTCGTGGTAGCGGTTGATGTCGCCCGCGAACGACTCGTAGCCTGGGAAAGCCGAGGCGAACACCACGCCCGTGTCGTCCCGCAGGTCATCGGGCAGGCCCCACCGGCCGGGAAGCTGAGTCCCCAGCGTGGTGGTGTGGTAATGCCTGACCAGCGGGATGCCGGCGTCGCGCAGGGCGTCGATGCCGGCCCCGATGGCCAGTTTGGTGCAGGGGTCCAGCGCGGCGTCCCGGTCGGGATCAAGGCCGAACTCTTCGACCGCATCCAGCGGGCTGAACCGCCCCGCCAGCTTGATGACGTCGGCCTCGCCCCTGATCTCGTCGAAGACCGGGTCGCCGCTATCGCTCTTCACTAGCCGGGTGATGTGCTTGTCGACCATGTCGCGGCGGATCTGCCGTGGTATCACGTCGATGAGCTGCTGGCCGGACAGGATTCTGGCGACGTTCTCGTCGTCGAAGACGCGGTCGACGCCAGGCAGCCCCAGCGCGGCTCCGGTGATGACGACCGGCTCCATCGGCGCGGGTCCGAAGCCGGCCGGTGCGGGCGCAGCGGCTGCGGCGGGCGCCGTCGCGCCATTGTCGGCCAGCAAGTGACGGCTCTGCTCGAGGAGGTCGGCCAGCATGTGTCCGAGTTCGGAGTAGTGGTCAGCAGGCATGGCTTTCCCCGACGTCGTGGTTGGATCCGGCAGTGGGTTTACGCGGGCAGTCGTAGCGCCCGATGTCGCAGGGCTGGACGCCGCGCCGCTCGGCGCCGCGGCTCTGGCCGCATCGTGGGCCGGAAATCCGAGGCCTGCCGCGTACAGGCCGCAGAGCGCGGCATTGAAGGACGGCAGGTCGCCATTCTTGGGATGGTTGGTGAAAAGGGTGAGGACATCGTCGTGCTCCGAGCCGAGCACGTCCTCGGCGAAACCCTGCAGCGTCCGCTTCGGCCCGACCTCGACAAAGACGCGGGCGCCAGCCTCGTAAAGGGTGTGCAGGCCCTTGACGAACTGAACCGGGGAGGCGACCTGGCGGCCAAGCGAGTCGAGCATCCGTCCTGCCGCGTCGGGGCCGTCCTTCAGATAGAACTCACCATCGACGTTGGCGACGATCGGCAGCGTCGGCGCATGTAGCTGGAGCCGCGCCAGCGTCCGCCTGAGCGGCTCGCTGACCGGCGCCACGATCGAGGTATGGAACGCGTGGCTGACCGGGATCCTGATCGCCGTGTGCCCGGCCTGCTGGAACGCGGCTATCGCATGCTCGACGGCTGAGGTGGCACCGCCGATCACGGCCTGATGCGTGCTGTTCACATTGGCGGTCACCACGTAACCTTCGACCAGGGCGACAATCCGCTCTATTTCCTCGAGCGGTGCCATGACGGCGGCCATCGCGCCTTGGTCATCGATAGTCAGGTCGGCCATCTCGCGGCCGCGGGCGCTGACCGCCTCGAGAGCCGCATCGAACGACATCGCCCCGGCGGCGACGAGCGCTCCGTATTCACCGAGGCTGTGACCCATCACCATGTCGGGCTCGATGCCGTAGGCACCGAGCAGCCTGGTCAGGGCGATGTCCGTGGTCAGCACGGCCGGCTGGGTGATCTCGGTCTGCAGCAGCTGCTGCTCGAGCCGGGTGACCGCGGCCGGATCATCGCCGTCGATGAAGATGTACTCGGTCAGCGGCTTGCCGAGCAGCGGTGTCATCACCCGGTCGGCTTCGGCGAAGGTTTGCGCCACGATCGGCTCGGTGGCCCGCAGCTCGCTGAGCATGTTGACGTACTGCGAGCCCTGGCCGGTGAAGAGGAAGGCGACCTTGGGCGCCGGGCCGTTCCCCAGGAAGATGCCGCGTGCGCGCAGCATCCTTCGCGTCGCGACGGTTCCGCTGGTCAGCGCCTGTGACGCGAGTGCCGCCTTGTCGGCAAGCTCGGCCGCGCCGTCGTAATCGATGGCGGCGCGGATCCTGGCCTGGGCCAGGGCGGGGTCCGGTCGCTGCGGCGGCGGTGCCTCGCCGAGCGCAGCCCGGTCATGAATCCGATCTAGCTGAGCGGATACCTCGGCCGCTGTCTCACCGCCGACGACCAGGGCACCCCTGAGCGGGGGCTTGAGGTTGGTGACATGAGGCGTGCGGCCGTCCGTGGCGGCTGCGGGCATCGGCGCGCTGGCGGCGGCCACGGGCAGATCTGCCCCTGCGGACAACCGCGAGTGGCCGTCATAGCGGCCGGGGACGTACTCCTCGAGCACGGCGTGGAAGTTGGTCCCGCCGAAGCCGAACGCGCTGACACCGCCGCGCCGCACGCCGGATGGCGGCAGCCGCCACTCGCGAAGCTCGGTGTTCACGCTGAACGGCGAGGCCGCCCAGTCGACGTTGGGGTTCGGGTCGTGGAAGTTCAGGCTGGGCGGCAGGACGTGGTCGTGCAGTGCCATGCTCATTTTCAGCAGCCCGGCAGCGCCTGCGGCGCTCTTCAGATGACCGATGTTCGACTTAACCGAGCCGAGCGCGATCGAGCCGGGGGCGAGCCCGCCGGTGCCGAAGACGGCGTTGAGGCTCTCCAGCTCGGAGGCGTCACCGACGCGCGTGGAGGTGCCGTGGGCTTCCAGCGCGGACGCGGTCGACGGGTCCAAGCGGGCGTTGCGCCAGGCGCGCTGGACGGCCAGGCGCTGCCCGACCGGGTTGGGGGCCGTTATTCCCTTGCCCCTGCCGTCGCTGGACCCGGCGATGCCGAGCAGGACCGCGTAAATTCGGTCGCCATCGCGCTCGGCGTCGGCGAGCCGCTTCAGGACGAACAGGGCCGCGCCCTCGGCCATGACGAAGCCGTCGGCGCCAGCATCGAACGGGCGAGTTCCGGTCGCGGAGAGCGCGCCGATCTTGCAGAACTTCACGAATGCGGCCACGTTCATGTTGCGGTCTACGCCCCCGGCGACGGCCGCGTCGAACTGGCCGGCGGCGAGCCCCTCGGCGGCAGCGGTGACCGCCGCAAGCGCGGAGGCGCAGGCCGCGTCGGTGATGAAGCTCGGCCCGCGGAAGTTGAACAGGTTGGCGATCCTGCCCGCGAGGATGTTCGCGAGCTCGCCCGGCATCGTGTCCTCGTTGATCTCGGGGATCTGGGCCAGGAACGACCGGGTGGTCTCCGCTGTGATCAGATCGCGGGTCTGCGCGGGCAGGCTGGCGAAGGCGGCGGACCTGGCGAGCTCCCTGGTGAACTCGGGAAGCTGGATCCGCAGATTCGTCGCGTAGTGCTTCTCGCCGCCGATCGCGTTGCCGACCACCACGGCGACCCGCTCGGGGTCTACGCCCCAGCCGGGCCAGCCCGCGTCGGTGAGCGCCATCCGCGCCGCGGCGACGGCCCACTTCTGGCTGTCGTCCATCTGGGCGCCAACCTTCGGCGGAATCGGTAGCCGCCAGGCGATCGGATCCCAGGGGAAATCTGTGACCCACCCGCCGATCCGCGAGTAGGTCTTGTCCGGCGCGCGCGGGTCAGGGTCGTAGTACAGATCCGGGTCCCACCGGTCCTTGGGCACGTCGGTGATGCCGTACACACCCTTAGTGATGTTGTCCCAGAACGCCGCCGCATCTGGTGCTCCCGGCATGATGGCGCCGATGCCGACGATGGCGACGGGCTGTGACTGTAGCTGCGGCGAAGCTGACTGACTCTTGCTCATGACGATCTGTCCTCGGTCGGTCGCGTCAGCACGGGTCGGCCGTACAGGCCGTCGGCGACGCTGTCCATGTCGGCTACCAGCCCGGCCTGGGCGGCGGCGGTGGCATCCAGGCGCAGGCCAGTCTCGAGTGCTGCCTGCCCGGTGCCCTGGCCGGCGCCGAGAACCCAGCGCAGCCCGTCGCAGGCGGTCAGGTACGCGGCATCCCTGGCGTATACGCGGCTCATAGCGGCGAGCACCCGGGCGTCGAACCGGTGATCGGCCTTCGCGGGAAGAGTCCCGTCGAGGGCCGCGGCCGCGCGGGTCGCGAAGGTGCCCGCGCACTCCGCGTGCGCGATCAGCTCGCCGAGCCGCAACAGCACATGCTGGCTGCGGGTCAGCCGGCCAGCGCGGCAGGCTTCGAGCACGCTGGCCAGTGACTCGCAGGCGAGCGCCGCCGTGCCGGCGCCGACGTCGGCGCGCCGAGCGTGCAGCTCGCGAAGCTCGGATGCGATCTCGGTGTAGTAGTGCCCAGCGGACTTCAGGTGCTGCTGCCAGCGGTCGCGCGCGATCGTCATTTCCATGATCTCGGACGTGCCTTCATAGATCGTGGTGATGCGGACGTCGCGCCTGATCTTCTCGACCAGGTAGTCGCGGGTATAGCCGTAGCCGCCGTGGGCCTGGATGGCGGCGTCGGCGGCCAGGTTGCCCGCCTCGGTCGCGAGGTATTTCGCGATGGCGCCCTCGGTGTTGAGGCCGCCGTCATCGCCCTCGCCCGCGTCGATCCTGGCCGCTGTGTACTCGATGTACGAGCGCGCGGCTTCGAGCCGGACGGCGTGCGGGACGATGAGCTTGTGGGTGTATCCCTGCTTCTGCGATAGCGGCGCGCCGGCCTGGATCCGCGTCGTCGAGTAGTCGATGGCACGGTCAAGCGCCGACCAGCCGCCCCCCAAGCCGAACGCCGCGACGGTCACCCGGGTGTAGCCGAACACTTTCTGCGCCTGCGTGAGCCCTTGCCCCTCGATGCCACCGATCAGGTTTCCCGCGGGCACGAGCGCGCCGTCGAGGAAGAGCGCGGCGGTATTGGACAGCCGGATTCCGTGCTTGTCTTCCGGCCGGTTCTGGGTGAAGCCTTCGGTGCCGCGCTCGATCACGAACCACGAGGGCCCGCCTGGCGCCTTGGCAAGGATCGTGCATTTGTCGGCGATGCCGCCGTTGCTGATCCACTGCTTGCGTCCGGTCAGCCGGTATCCGGTGACCCGCCCGTCTTCGACGACCGGCGTGGCGGTCGTCTTCAGTGCGCCGAGGTCGCTGCCAGCCTCTGGCTCGGTGGCGCCGTAGGCGTACAGGATCCCGTGCTCGGCGATCTCGGTCAGCCACCGGCGCTTCTGCTCGGGGGTCGCGCCCACGAAGATGGGATCACTGCCCAGGAAAGTGGCGAACACGCTGGTGGCCAGGCCAAGGTCGATCCGGGCCATCTGCTCGCAGATCCGGTAGACATCGAAGGTGTCGCCGCCCATCCCGCCGTACTCCTCAGGGATGAAGAGCAGGTGCACGCCGAGTTCGTCACTGCACATCGCGCGCACAAGTTCTTCCGGGCAGACGTCGTCGTGGTCGAGCTGCAGCTGCCGCTCCTGGGGCATCGCGCTGGCGACATACTCCCTGACGGTCTCCAGCATCATGCTGAGGGTGTCGGCGTCGAGGCCGGTGGCGGGCGCTGTAGCGGCCCCTGCGGTCGTGGTTAGCACAGGGAAATCACCTCGTGACATTCAGGCCTTAAGGTTATTTCTGGCTATTCGCAATCCGACAGTGCCAATAGTCCCGCGAGCCTAGGCGGGAGACTGCTACTCGCGGGTAACATTTGTCCTGGCCGCCGCCGAGATGGCGGCAGGCTGGGCTTCGCGCACCCGAGCCGCACGATCGGGATGAGACGGCCGGCCAGGAACCTTTGCTCTGGCCGTCGCCGCGTCCTAGCGTTCGTCGTGAGGTAGTAATTCGCCCGCCGTCGCCGGCGGCTTGCGCGGAGGTGCGCGACGTCCACAAGACCAGGCCTCGACCGGTGCTTCGCGGCGGTCGTCTGCGGGTGGGAAGGCGTCCTGGCGCCGGACCGCACCTCGCCCGCGCGATCAGCCAGGCGCGCGGTCGAACGGCTGTCGAAGCTGGGAGTCGATGTCGTCATCGTCGCTGGCTCGGATGCCGCCGAGGTGGACCGCCGGCTGCGGGCGCGGCCCGGCGGTCCCGGGGAGCTGCACCTGGCCGGCGGTGCCGGACCGGAGGTACTGCGCGTCGGCCGGCATGGCCCGCGGCTCGTCAGCCGGCGCCGGGCAAGCCGCGGGGAACGCTCAGCGGCCCGCTACCTCGAGGTCGGGCCGACGGACTTCGCTGACTCGATGCGGTGGGCGCTGACCCGCTTCGCCGAGCGGGGGATCGGGTCCGGCCTGGTGCTCATCGCCGGGAGTCAGTTCGGTCCGGCCGACGGGCATCCGGCCGGCGGTCGGCCTGCCGGGGCCGACGGTATTTCTGGGGCCGACGGTATTTTTGGGGCCGACGGTATTTTTGGGGCCGACAGGGCGCTGCTGGTGCCGGAGGCACGCCGGGCCGGCGTGGTCTCCGTTGGCCCGGAGCCCGCCGGAGTGCCGGCCGGCGTCGTGCACCGGCCCGGCGGCCCGGCCGCCTTCCTCGAGGTTATCGGCGAGCTGATCGGCTGGCTCGAACGCGGGGTGCCCGAGCTTGACGACGATCCGTCCTGGATCCTGCGCCTGCCGGTCCGGCCCGATCAGGATCAGGTCGCTGCGACGCTCACCACGCTGGCCGACGGCGTGATCGGGACGCGGGGAGCCCTCGAGGACAGTCAGGACCGCTCGACGCCGGTCATCGCTGGCGGTGTCTACACCGGGACCGGCGCCGGCGAGCGGCTGCTCAGCGGCCCGGACTGGACCAGGCTGCGCTGGCCAGCCGGTCCCGTGATCAGCGACGAGCGGACGCTCGACCTGCGCGCCGGGCTGCTCGCCCGCCGCCGGCTCGACGCGACCGGCGAGTTCCGCAGCCTGCGGATGGCGGCCACCGCCCGGGCCGGACTGGTCATCCTCAGGGCCAGCGCCGACGGCGGCCTGTCGGGAGACCCGCTGGTGCTCCCGCCCGACGAGTCAGCCGCCAGTGGCCGGCGGGACGGGGTGCAGTGGGCCCAGGTGCGGGCCGATCCGGCCGGTGGTGTCGCGGTGGCGGCCAGCCAGCGCAGGTGGCGCGGCGGGGGGCGCGGCTACCTGGAGCGCAGGGCCGCGTTTGTAGCCGGACCGGGGCGGCGGCCTGCGGTCGGCCGGGCGATCGAGCGGCTGGCCAGTTCCGGGGATGCGGCCTTCACCGCGCTGCTCGCCGAGCAGCGCGCCACCTGGGCCGGACGGTGGGCGGACGGAGACGTCCTCATTCCCGACGACCCGGAGCTGCAGCTGTGTGCCCGGCTTGCGCTCTACCACCTGCAGTCCAGTGTGACCGGCCGGGGCGAGGCTGGTGTCGGTGCCCGCGGGCTGTCCGGCTCCGCCTACTCCGGCCACGTGTTCTGGGACGCCGACGTCTTCGTGCTCCCGGCGCTCGCAGCGGTCAGGCCGGCCGCGGCGCGGGCGATGCTCGAGTACCGGCTGCGCCGGCTCCCGCAGGCGAGGGAATTCGCCCGGGCCACCGGGCGGGCGGGGTGCCGTTTCCCGTGGGAATCCGCCCGTGACGGCGCGGACGTCACGCCGCGGTCCGGCCCGATCGGCGGTCACGAGGTCCCGATCCGCAACGGGCAGGCCGAGGAGCACGTCGTCGCTGACGTGGCCTGGGCCGCCTGGCACTACTGCGCGTGGACCGGCGACGAGGAGTTCCTGACCGGCCCCGGCCTGCCGCTGATCATCGAGACGGCCCGATACTGGGCGTCGCGGGCGAGCCTGGACGGGGATGCCGGCGCGCACATCCTCGGCGTGATCGGCCCCGACGAGTACCACGGGCCGGTGGATGACAACGCGTTCACCAACGTGCTCGCGCGCTGGAATCTGCGCCGCGCCGCCGAGCTGGCTGACCGCGTCCCTGGCCTGCCCGGACCCGGCGAGGCGCGGACCTGGCGATCGGTCGCTGACCGCCTCGCCGACGGCTATGACCCTGGCACCGGCATCTACGAGCAGTTCGCCGGGTACCACCGCTTGCAGTACTTTCTTCCCGCGACCCTGGGCCAGGTGCCGGTCGCCGCGGACGCGCTGCTCGGATCTGAGCGGATCGCCCAGACTCAGATCATCAAGCAGCCCGACGTGCTGATGGCCTACCACCTGGTCCCCGGTGAGATGATGCCTGGCACGCTGCGAGCGAACCTGGACTTCTACGGCCCGCGCACCTCGCACGGCTCATCCCTGTCGCCGGCCATTCATGCGGCTTTGCTGGCCAGAGCCGGCGCGCCGGACGAGGCACTCGGCTGGCTGCGGATGGCGGCGCGGCTGGACCTCGACAACGTCACCGGCGTGACCGCCGGGGGACTTCACCTGGCTAATCTCGGCGGTCTGTGGCAGGCCATCGTGTTCGGCTTCGCCGGGCTGCGCAGTGATCGGGGCGTGCTGCGCATCGATCCCCGGCTGCCGCGGGCCTGGTCGGAGCTGACCGTGCGGCTGCGCTACCACGGCCGGCGGGTCAGCGTCGCGGTCGGCCGGGACCGGGTCAGCGTGGACAGCAGTGCCGCGATCCGGGTCGCGCTCGCCGACGATGCCGCCGTGCTGACCGCCGGGGTCACATGGACCTGGGATGCAGGACGTTCGGCTCTGTCGGCCAGGCCCGCATTATGAGGTCATTTCCTTAGCGCGGTCGAGCGCGCGCGGGAGAGTGACCGATGACCAGTTCTGACACCGCCGATTCGGTCTTCTTCCCGCCCTTTGACACCTGCCCGGGCTGCCGGGCCGCCGGGCTGACCGTGACCGCCGCCGGCGATCAGGCTCGGTTCTGCTGCCCGGCCTGCCGGGCCTGCTGGCATGTCGATCTCGGCTGGGTGCACCAGGTCGAGCCTTAGGATCAGGCGGCCCGACCGTTCGCGGTCACCGGCGGCCAGCTGAGGGTACCCAGGGCCTGCTGGTAGACGGCCTCATAGCCGGATGCCATTACCTCGACGCTGAAGCCGGTCTCGACATGCTTGCGACACACAGCCGGATCGAGCCGCCTCGCTTGCGCGATGCCGTCCGCCAGCTCGGCCGGATGATCGACGATGATCCCGGTCTGGCCATGCACGACCAGCTCGGACACCGCGCCGCGCCGAAACGCCACGACCGGCGTGCCGCAGGCCATGGCCTCGATCAGGACCAGGCCGAACGGTTCCTCCCAGACGATCGGGAACAGCAGGCAGGCGGCCTTGGCCAGCAGCGCGCGCTTAGCGGCCGGGCCGGCAACCCCGACTATCGTGACGTCAGCGCCGATCCTCGGCTTGATTTCCGCGGCGAAGTAGTCCACCTCGACCGGCTCGGAGCACTTGCCAGCCAGGATGATGGGCAGCCCGCTGGCCCGGGCCGCGTCGATCGCCAGATGCGGCGCCTTCTCGGGATGGAAGCGGCCGAGGAACAGCGCGTACTCCTGCTTGTCGGCCAGGAAAGGGAAAGTTTCCGCCCGGATCGCGTTGTAGACGGTCGCACTCCATGGCAGGTCGGGCGCCGTCGCTCGCTGGGCGTCGGAGATCGCGACCAGCCGCACGGTGCCGCCAAGGGCCCGGTAGAACTCACCGCGGTCACCGGAGACCACGCCGTGAGCCGTCACGATGGTCGGCGTCAGCCGTCCGCGGGCCGTCAGCGGGCCAGCTAGCGTGTGATCGTGAATCACGTCGGCGTCCAGCCGGGCGAGGATGGCGTCGGCCCTGGCCGCGTGGACGAGCTCCGGCATGACCTCGCCAAGCTGATCCGCGGGACCGGTCGCACAGGTGGCGATGAACCGCTGGGCCCTGGTCGCATGGCAGCCCGTGCCGACGAGCGTGACCTCGTGCCCGCGATCGACCAGCGCGTCCACCAGGTCGGCGACCACGACCTCGATGCCGCCGTAGCCGGCCGGAGGAATACTGAAATAGGGCGGTGCGATCATCGCGACGTGCAAGCCCGGCTGCCTTCTGCGGCTGTCACGGTGGGCAGCGCGCGATGTTCATCCTGAACGCGGCGTCGCGGATGTCGCTGATCGTATCGTCCAGCTGGTCCGCGGCCTCCAGGATAGCCTGCCTGGCCGCGTCCGCCGGCTGGTCCGCGGCGGCCTGCAAGATTAGCCCGGCGGCAAAGAGCTTGCTGACGACGATGTCGTGGAGCTGGTAGTCGGCCCGAATCCGGAAGGTCTCGGCGACTGCGGCCGGAGCCTGGTCCTCGAGCAGCACGAGCTGCGTGACATCACGGATCACCGCGACGATGAACTGGCCGACTTCCGCCGGCGCGGGGCTGAGGCTGATCTGGGCCGGGAAAGTTGTCTGGTCCTTGCGGAGCCCGACGAGCCGCAGCCCCTTCCCCATCGGACGCGGGACCGGGCGGCGGGCGTAGCTGGCCAGGTGCCCGCGATGGGCCACCCGCAGGTCGGAGGGAATCAGCAGCTCGACCGGGCTGCCGACCAGCTCGGCGGGGTCGTAGCCGAACATCTCCCCGAGGCGCGGGCTGGCCAGCAGCAACGTGCCGGCGCCGTCGGTCAGTGCGATTCCGTCCGCGGACGCGTCAGCGAGCTTGCGCAGGATGGACAGGACGGCCGCTGCCGGAGATAGCGGGCCAGTCTTTGATGCCGGCAGCCTGGTGGGGGCGCGGTTCTTGCTCATGAGCATCTCCGCGGTCGCTGAAATGGCACGCGGCGAGCAAAGCGCATGGTCCGGACCGGACTAGCCGTCCCCCCAGTTAACGGCATCCGGCAGGTCAGCGCAAGTCCGCCGGGTTCCGGCCGGGACGGTACCCGGTCAGCGCACCAGGAAGTCGATGAGCCCGGCGAAGTAGGTCTGCTGGTCGTCGTACATGGCCAGGTGGCTGCCGTTCGGGCAGTGCAGGTACTGGCCGGCGGGCAACTGCTCGGCCATCTTCCTCATGTGGGCGGGGTCCATCGTGTCGTGCTCGGCGCCGATCACCAGGGTCGGCACGGTGATGCGAGACAGGTCCGCGCTCCGGTCCCAGTGCGCGAGCTTGGCGTCCGCGCTGATGCCGAGCTCGCTCGGGCCCTGCATCGAGACGTAG
>JADGPC010000219.1 GCA_017882645.1 Streptosporangiales bacterium
GCCGGGGGGCTGCGGCGTCTTAGTAGTGACCAACCACGAGGGAGCTACACCAGATGACTACCGTGACCCACGCCACGGCCCCGGTCCCGGCCCCCGGCGGCACCGCGCACGAGGACTTCGAGCAGCAGGTCCGCCCCTACCTCGGCCAGCTCTACCCCGCCGCCCTGCGGATGACCCGCAACCCCGCCGACGCCGAGGACCTCGTCCAGGACACCCTCACCAAGGCCTACACCGCCTTCGCCCAGTACACCCCCGGCACCAACCTCCGCGCCTGGCTCCACAAGATCCTCGCCAACACCTTCATCAACACCTACCGCAAGCGCAAGCGCGAGCCCGCCATCGCCCCCGGCGCCGACCCCGCCGCCGACTGGCACGCCGACCCCCTCGCCCCCGCCGCCCGCTCCGCCGAAGCCGAAGCCCTCGACAAGATCACCGACACCTCGATCCTGAACGCCCTCCGCGACCTGCCCCCCGACTTCCGCACCGCCATCTGGCTCGCCGACGTCGAGGGCTACCCCTACCGCGAAGTCGCCGCCATGATGGGCACCCCCCTCGGCACCGTCATGTCCCGCCTGCACCGCGCCCGCGGCAAACTCCGCCACACCCTCGCCGCCTACGCACCAGCCATCCCCAGCTAACCTCCACGACCCGCCCGGCACCCCCCCAGCCGGGCCGGCGAGCCCCCGGCCTCTCCCCCCGGGCCGGGGACGCCTGCTGGCTGGAGCCCCCGTTCCGGCCAGCGGGCACACCGGTGCCCCGCCGTCTCCGCCCGGAGGCGGCGGGGCATCTTCTTGTCCGCCAGGTATCCCGTCAGCCGGCGGGGAGGTGCTCGGCCCGCGACTGGTCCCCAAGGCCCGCGATCGGCTGGGCCCTGACCCGCAGCAGCCGGGCCGCCCACGCCGGCAGCCACCAGTTCCATCGGCCGAAGAGGGAGACCAGCGCCGGAACGAGCAGCGACCTGACCACGGTGGCATCGAGCAGGATGCCGGCCCCGACCCCGGTCGCGAAGATCTTCAGGAACGTGAACGGCGCACTCGCCAGCGCCGCCATAGCCAGGAACAGGATCAGCGCGGCGGAGGTCACCAGCCGCCCGGTGCGGCCGATGCCGGTGATGACGGCTTCGTCCGTCGATCCGGTTCTGTCGTACTCCTCCCGCATCCGGGAGATGATGAACACCTCGTAATCCATCGACAGGCCGTACAGGAACGCGAACACGAAGAGCGGGATCCAGGCCGTGATCGCGCCGGTAGCCGGCAGGCCCCAGATCGCGCGGGAGCCGTTGCCGTCCTGCCAGACCAGGACCAGCACGCCGTAGACCGCCCCGACCGACAGCAGGTTGAGCACTATGGCCTTGGCCGGGAGCAGCAGCGACCGGAACGCCCTGGCCAGCAGGATGAACGTGATGATCGCCAGTCCGGCGAGCACATAGGGAAAGCTGCCGTAGAGCGAGTGGACCTGATCGACCAGGCTCGCGCCGTAACCCCCGACCAGGACGGCGGGAGCCGCCCGGGTCAGTGCGTCGCGGACCGCGGCTACCGTGGCCTGGCCCGCGGAGCTTGGCCCGTCGGTGACGGGCAGCACGGTGACCAGCGCGCTGCCATGGCGCCGCCAGGACGGCCCGCCGGGCGCGACAGCGGTGCGGACGTCGGGGACCCGCGAGGCGACGGCGATGACCTGGCCCGGGCTGGCGCCAGGCGGCACGTAGACCTCGATCGGCGTGAGCACGCCGGTGGGGATTCCCGCTCGTTCCAGCAGCCTGACGCCCTGGCGCGGCTGCCCGCTCCTGGACAGCGAGTTGACGCTGGCGTCACCGACATGGATGCCGAGGGCGGCGATGCCCAGCGGGATGAGGACCGCTAGGCCGGCCACCGCCGCCAGCCAGCGCCGCCGCACCACGAGCCGGGCCCAGGCCGTCCAGCCCCTGGCCGGGTTGCCCTCATGGCGGAGTTTCGGCCAGTCCAGGCGCCGGCCGGCGCCCGCCAGCATGGCCGGCACCAAGGTGATCGTCACCGCCACGCTGACCAGCGGTATCAGCATGCCGCCGAAGCCGATGCTGCGGACGAACGGGATCGGCAGCGCGATCAGGGCGAGCAGGCCGAGGGCGACGGTGACGCCGCTGAAGACGATCGCCCGGCCCGCCGTGCCCATCGCGATCCGGATCGCGGCCGTGTTGTCACTGCCGCGGGCGATCTCCTCGCGCCACCTGGTGATCAGCAGCAGCGAGTAGTCGATCGCCACGCCGAGTCCGATCAGCGACACCAGGAACTGCGTGACGAAGTTGATGCTGGTCAGGTAGGTCAGCCCGAGAACGGCCAGGAACGAGGTCGTGATCGAGACGGCAGCGACCAGCAGCGGCACCAGGGCCAGGAACGAGGCGAAGACGAAGGCCAGCACGGCCAGCGCGCCGAGACCGCCGATCAGCACCTCCTCCAGCACGCCCGCGCCCTGGCCGGAACTGCCGGTGTTGGTCAGTGGCGTGATCCCGGTGACGGCGACCGTCGTGCCGGGCGGCAGGTGCGCGAGCAGTGCCCGCTGGACCGCGGCGGCCGGGACGGCCGGATCCTGCTGCGGGTTCCCGAAGGTCGGCGTGAAGATCAGCCCGAACGTGGTCCGCCCGTCGGCCGAGACGAACCGCCGGTCGCCCGTGGTCGCGAACGACACCACGCGGCTCGCGCCGACCGGTCCCGCGCCGACAGCGCCGGCCGCGGCAAAGCCGGCCCGCAGGCCGGCGGTGACTGCGGGCTGCGTGGCGGAGGAGCCGGCCGGCAGCTTGATCACCGGCACCAGCGGCGTCTCCGAGCCGCCGCTGCGGTACGTCCCGATGATGGCGCTGTTCGCGATCGCGCTCGGCGTCCCCGGAATCTCGAAACTCTGGCTGAGGTGGCTGGTGATCGTGGCCGAAGCGTAGCCGCCGACCAGGAGGGCGATCAGCCAGAACAGGCCGACCAGGCGCCGGTAGCGCAGCACGAGCCCCGTGACAGTATTCACCGGCCCATCTTGCCAGCCGGCCCGGCTGGCTATTTCAGCAGCAGGCGGCTGATCCGGCGGCCCGCGAGGGCGAGGCCGGCGGCACCCATGACGCCGAGGTAGGCGATGTTCCACAGCAGCGCCGGGCCGACCGCGCCGAGGGTGAGGCCGCGGATCAGCGTGACGCCCTGGTAGAGCGGCGTGCACTCCACGATGATCTGCACCGGCCTCGGGTACACGCTGAGCGGATAGAAGGTCGTGGAGAACAGGAACATCGGCAGCGTGGCCAGCATCACGAACTCGAAGTGCTGCCAGCTCTTCATATACGTCGTGGCGGCCATCCCGGCGCCGGCGAAGGCGAACCCGATCAGCAGCGCCGCGGGCACGGCCGCCGCCGCCCAGACCGAGTGCACCAGCCCCATCGCCAGCATGACCACCATGAATGCCACCGCGTAGATGCCGCCTCTGATCAGCGCCCAGCCGATCTCGCCGAGCGCGATCTCGTCGGCGCGCATCGGCGTCGCCAGCGCGGCGTCGTAGAGCTTGGCGTACTTCATCCGGAAGAACACGTTGAAGGTGGAATCCATGACCGCGCCGTTCATGGCCGAGGTGGCCAGCAGCGCCGGAGCCACGAAGCTGGTGAAGCCGACCGGATGGCCGCTGGGGCCGATCACCGTGCCGACCAGCTTGCCGAGGCCGACCCCGATCGACAGCAGGTAGAACAGGGGCTCGAAGAATCCGGAGATCAGGACGGTCCAGGTGTGCCGGTAGACCCTGGCGTGCCGCTCGATCAGGTGCGCGCTGCCGCGGCCGCCAAAGCCAGACCGCCGGGTCCGCAGCATCGCGACCGGCAGGATCCGCAGGGCGAGCTCAGGCATAGAGCCTCCGCCGGTAGGTGCGGTTCCCGGTGATGACGCCGGCCACCGTCACGGCGACCAGGTAGGCGATATGCACGGCCGAGCCGCCCAGCTGAGCAGTGCCGAGGCTGAGCGACCGGCACAGGGCCACCCCGTGCCACAGCGGCGTCACGTAGGCCAGCGGGCGGACGTAGGCCGGCAGCTGGCTGATCGGGAAGAAGGTGCCCGAGAACAGGAACAGCGGGATGATGCCGAACCGGAACAGCATCGCGAACGACGTGTCCTTCGTGCACGTCATCGCATACGCCTCGATCGGCGCGCCGAAGGCGAGCCCGGTGAGGACGGCCGCGGGCAGGCAGGCGAGCACCCACGCCGACTGGACGGCGCCGAACGCAGCCATGACGACCAGGAAGACGGCCGAGTTCATGGTCAGCCGGAGCGTCGTCCAGAGCAGGTGGCCATGGAAGAGATCCGCGGGGCGCAGCGGCGAGGAGATCGCCGCCTGGTAGGTCTTCAGCCACTTCACCGAGCCGTAGACCGGGTAGGTCGACTCCCCCATCGCGGTCTGCATGGCCGCCGCCGCCAGCAGGCCAGGCGCCAGGAAGGCCAGGTAGCTGACGCCGCCGAGGCTCTTCGTGCCGTGCTGGTCGACAAGTGAACCCAGGCCGATCCCCATCGCGCCGAGGTACAGCACCGGATTGAGCACCCCGGAGTAAATCGACCCCTGCCAGGTCCGCCGGTAGTTCGTCAGCCAGAACCTGAACTGCCTGACGGCGAAGGACTGCGCCATCAGTCCCCCAGCCGTCGGCCCGTCAGCCGCAGGAAGACGTCCTCCAGCGTGCTCCTGCGCACCAGTGACGTGACCGGCTCGAGGCCGCGGGCGCGGACAGCGTCGAGTGCCTGGTCCCCGTTGGCCGTGTAGAGCAGGATCCGGTCGGCGAGCACCTCGAGCCGGTCGGCGGGCACGTCGGCGAGCTTCTCAGCCGCCTGCTCCTGCTCGTCGAGCGCGAAGCGCAGCTCAAGCACCTCGGGGGTGGAGTAAGTCTCGATCAGCTGCCGCGGCGATCCCTCGGCGGCGAACTTGCCGCCGTCCATCACCGCGAGCCGGTCGCACAGCTGCTCCGCCTCGTCCATGTAGTGCGTGGTCAGGACCAGCGTCACGCCCTGCTGCTTGAGCCGGTACAGCCGGTCCCAGACAACATGCCTGGCCTGCGGGTCGAGCCCGGTGGTCGGCTCGTCGAGCAGCAGGATCTCCGGCTCGCTGATCAGCGACCTGGCGATGGTGAGCCGACGCTTCATCCCGCCGGAAAGCGGCTCCACCTGATCGTCGGCCCGGTCGGCGAGCTGGACAAAGTCCAGCAGCCTGGCGGTCCGCTCTCTGATGACGTCGCGCCGCAGCCCGAAATAGCGCCCGTAGATCAGCAGGTTCTCGCGCACGGTCAGCTCGACGTCGAGCGTGTCTTCCTGCGGCACGACGCCCAGCCTGGCCCTGATCGCCGGCCCGTCCCTGACCGGATCAAGACCCAGGATGGTCAGCTCGCCGCCGGAGGGCGGGGAGACGCAGCCGATCATCCGCATCGTCGACGATTTTCCCGCGCCATTCGGGCCCAGGAAGCCGAACACCTCGCCGCGGCTGATCTCGAAGTCGATCCCGTCCACCGCGGTGAAGTCGCCGAACGTCTTCGTGAGCCGCCTGGCGCGAATCAGGATGTCAGGATCAGCCACGTCCGCGACCCTACCCGGCGCTGCCGACAGTACCGAACGAATAACAGGCCCGCGATCCAGGCGCGACAACGACATGGGGTATTCGCGCTCTGCGCTCCGGGTGCCGGCTGAGGCGGTAATCTTGCCGACAGCGCTTTGAGGTCTAGCGACGCGGGTAGCACCGCAGGTTAGTGCGATCGAACGGAGGGCCGCC
>JADGPC010000220.1 GCA_017882645.1 Streptosporangiales bacterium
CAAGGCCGACGTCACCGGCCGCACGGTGCAGCCGGTTCGGTCCGCCGAGCCGACAGCGGCCGGAGCCGCCATCCTGGCTGGCCTGGCCGCCGGGACGTTCGCTGATCCCGCCGACGCGGTGGGACGGACCGTCCGGCTGGCCCCCCGTGCCTACCGGCCCGATCCGGGCACCCGCGAGATCTACGCCGAGCGGTACGCGCAGTACCGAGCGCTCTATGACGTCGGTTCCCGGACCTGGGACGACGCCATGCTGGAAGCGGCCGGCATCGACCCCGGCCTGCTCGCCCCGATCAGGCCGGCCGCCGAGGTCGCGGGCACGCTGACCGAGCCGGCCGCGGCCGCGCTCGGGCTCAGCCGGCGGTGCGCGGTCGTCGTGGGCACCGGCGACGAGCACGGCGCCTGCCTCGGAGCGGGCGCGATCGTGCCCGGGCTGGTGGCCGACGTGACTGGCACCGCCGAGCCGGTCGCGGTTACCGCCCCCGGCCCGGTGTTCGACGACCAGCGGGTGGTGGAGACCCACGCGCACGCGGTCACCGGGCTGCTGCTGGTGGAGAACCCGGGATTCGTCTCCGGCGGCTGCACGCTCTGGTGGGGCGAGAACATTCTCGGCGCCGATCAGGCCACGATGTTCGCGCTGGCCGCGCAGGCGCCGCCGGGATCGGACGGCGTGCTGTTCCTGCCCGCCTTGTCGGGCGCGACGGTGCCGAGATGGAATGACAGGATGCGCGGCGTGTTCGCCGGGCTGTCGATGAGCCACGGCCGCGGCGAGCTGGCCAGGGCCATCATCGAGGGATGCACGTTCGCACTGCGCGACGTGCTGGGCCGGATGGACGCGCTCGGCCTGTCCGGGGAGGAGATCAGGGTGGTCGGCGGCGGTGCCCGCAGCGACCTGTGGCTGCAGATCAAGGCCGACGTCACCGGCCGCACGGTGCAGCCGGTTCTGTCCGCCGAGCCGACAGCGGCCGGAGCCGCCATCCTGGCCGGCCTGGCCGCCGGGACGTTCGCCGACCCGGCCGACGCCGTGGGCCGGACCGTCCGGCTGGCCCCCCGTGCTTACCGGCCCGATCCGGGCACCCGCGAGATCTACGCCGAGCGGTACGCACAGTACCGGGCGCTCTATGACGGCGCGGAAGGCGCGCTGGCGTGAGCGGGATGCTGACACCGCTCGACCTGACGGCCCTGCGCAGCGCGCTGGGCGAGACCGGCGGCGGCCCGCTCGAGCCGCTTGACCTGGCTGCGCTGATCACCGGACCGGGAGCGCTCGACCGGCTGGGTGACGTGCTGGCCGACCTCGCCGGCGCACCGGGCGAGGTGGTCGTCCTGGCCGCCGCGACGCCGATGACGGTGCGGGGCTCGGCGCTGGCCGAGGCGGTCGGGCAGCGGGTGGCGGACCGTTTCACGCTCAAATGGGTGGTGCTCGGGCCAGCCAGCGGATCGGTGCATGCCGACGAGCAGACGGTCGCGGCCGCGACGCGCGCCGCCGCGGGCGCGCGCTGTGTCATCACGGTCGGGTCGGGGACGATCACCGACATCGGCAAGGCAGCGGCCGGCGCCGGAACGCCGCTGCTCGCGGTGCAGACCGCGACCAGCGTCAACGGCTATGCCGACCCGTTCTCCGTCCTGCTCAGGGCCGGGGTCAAGCGGACCACCCCGACCCGCTGGCCCGACGCGCTGATCGCCGACACCGACGTCCTGCTCGACGCACCCGCCCGGCTCAACCTGGCCGGCCTCGGCGACATGGCCGCCATGTTCACGGCCACGGCCGACTGGTACCTGGCCGCGCTGCTGGGGGCCGACGGGCCGCCGTACCGGGGCGACGTGGCCGGCCTGGTGCGGCCGCACGGCGAGCGCATGCTCAGTCTCGGCGGCGGCCTGGCCTGCGACGGCGGCCAGCTCGCCGATCTGGCCGGCCTGCTGACCCTGAGCGGGATCGGGATGGGGGTGACCGGCTCGACCGCGCCGGCGTCCGGGATGGAGCACGCGGTCAGCCACCTGCTCGAGATGGCCGCCACCGCGGCCGGCGGAACCCCGAACGGGGCGAACCTGCACGGCGAGCAGGTCGGCGTGGCCAGCATCACCGCCGCCGCCACCTGGGCGCACGTGCGCGAGCGGATCGCCGCGGGCGGCCTGGACCAGGCCGCCCGGCTGCCCGATCCCGACGCGGTCAGCGCCCGGATCGGCGCGGCCTTCGCCCGGCTTGACCCGTCCGGGGCCATGGCGGCCGAGTGCCTCGCCGATTACGCCGTCAAGATCAGGCTGCTGAGCTCGGGCGCCGATCCGCTCGTGACGCTGCGGGCGACCTGGGCCGACTGCGACGCCACGATTGGGCGGCTGCTGACCGACCCCGGGAAACTGGCGGCCGGGCTGCACTCGGCGGGCCTGCCGGTCCGGTTCGATGACCTGCCGGTGCCGGTGGACGACGACGAGGCCCGCTGGGCGGTCGCCAGCTGCGCGCTGCAGCGGCGGCGGTTCGGCGTCGCCGACCTCGCGATGCTGATCGGCGCCTGGGAGGCCGACGACGTCGACGCGGTGCTCGCGGCCGCACGGGCAGCGGCGGCCGCTGGCGGCGCGTCATGAAGCTCAGGCCGGCCAGCCGGGAGGGAGCGCCCGGCCGTCCGCCGCGGATCTTCTCCGGCTACGTCGTCGACCTGGACGGAACCGTCTACCTGGGCGACCAGCCGCTGCCCGGTGCGGTGCAGACGCTGGGCCGGATCCGGGAGGCCGGCTCCCGCCTGGTCTTCCTGACCAACAACCCGCTGCGCTCGGCGGCCAGCTACGCCGAGCTGCTGCGCGGGCTCGGCGTGCAGGCCGACGAGCGGGAGGTCGTCACCCCGCTCAGCGTGCTCACCGGTTACCTGAACAAGCAGCATCCGGGGGCCGCCGTGCTCACCGTGGCCGAGCCGCTGATCGACCAGACGCTGCTCGCGGCCGGCATCGCCGTGACCGCCGAGCCGTCCCAAGCCGGCGTTGTCGTCGTCTCCTTCGACCGGACCTTCGACTACACCAAGCTGCTCCGGGCGTTCCGTGCCGTGCACCGGCATGGCGCGGTGATCGTCGCCACCAATCCCGATCCGTTCTGCCCGAGCCCCGATGGCGGCCTGCCTGACTGCGCGGCCATGCTGGCCGCGGTGGAGGCCTGCACCGGATCGCGAGCCGAGGCGGTGCTCGGCAAGCCAGGCCCGCAGATGGCCGCCGAGGTGCACGCCAGGCTCGGCGTGCCGCCAGGCGACGCGGCCATGGTGGGTGACCGGATCCTGACCGACGTCGCGATGAGCCGGGCCCTGCGGATGACCAGCATCCTGGTGCTGTCCGGCGCCACGGCCGCCAGCGACGTGGCGGAGTCGGCCGTCCAGCCGGATTACCTGATCGAGGGAATCGGGGACCTGCTCCCCGGCGCAGTGCCCCAGCCGGCCCGACCACGGGAGCCACAGTGATCGAGTTCGTGTTCATGCTGACCCACCACGACCGGACCGTCGACCGGCCGCTCGACGTCTACCGGGGCATCCGCGGCTGCGGGCTGCGGTACGTCGGCTTCAAGGACATCGGCGCGAGCCCGGCCGAACTGCGCGAGGTCTGCGACCAGGCGCACGCCGACGGCCTGGAGGTCATGCTGGAAGTCGTCTCGACGACCAGGGAAGACGAGCTGAGGTCGATCGCGGCGGCGGCCGAGATCGGCGTCGACTGGGTGCTGGGCGGCACCCATCCCCGCGACGGCCTCGAGGTCCTCGCCGGGTCGAAGGCACGCTACTGCCCGTTCCCCGGCACGATCGTCGGCCATCCGAGCGTGCTGCACGGCGAGATCGCGGAGATCGCCGAGAGTGCGCGGTCGATCACCGCGCTGGACGGCGTCTACGGACTTGACCTGCTCGCGTACCGGCATCCGACCGCCGACGTGGCCGAGCTGACCCGCGCCGTCGTGCAGGCGTCCGCCGGGCCGGTGATCGCCGCGGGATCGGTTGCGTCAGCGGAGCAGATCGCGACGCTCGACGCGGCCGGCGCGTGGGGGTTCACCATCGGCGGCGCCATCTTCGAGGGCCGGCTGCCGGGCGGTCCGGCGATCGACGGGCAGATCCGGGCCGTCCTGGCCGCTGCCTCCGGCGAGCCGGCCGGATGAGCCGGACGAGCAGGATGGCGGGGGCGGGCCGGACGGCCGGGACGGGCGGCTAGTGGACGACGTCATCCTGGCGGTCGACCAGGGCAGCTCGTCCAGCCGGGCCGTCGTGCTCGACGCCGCGCTGACCCCCGTCGCCGAGGCCAGCCGCCCGGTCGCGAGCGGGTTCCCCGCCCCGGGGCGGGTCGAGCACGATGCCGGCGAGATCACCGAGAGCGTGCTGGCCTGCATCAGCGAGGCACTCGCGCGGGCCGGAGCGGGCTGGCCGGACGTGGCGGGAGTCGGCCTGGCGGCGCAGACGGAAACCTTCGTCGTCTGGGACGCCCGCACTGGCGAGCCGGTATACCCCGCGATCAGCTGGCGCGACACCAGGGCCGGCGACGCCTGCGCCGGGCTGCGCGCGGCCGGTCACGAGGCTGAGGTTCGGTCGCGGACCGGCCTGCCGCTCGAGCCGGCGTTCAGCGCGTCGAAGCTGCGCTGGCTGCTCGACGAGGTCCCTGGCGCGCGACGCGCGGCGGCCAGCGGCAGGCTCTTGTTCGGCGACGTGGGCTGCTGGCTCACCTGGCAGCTGAGCGGCGGCGCCGTGCACGTCACCGACCCGTCACTGGCCTGCAGGACCATGCTGTTCGACCTCGCCGCCCGCACGTGGGACCAGGCGATGCTCGACCTGTTCGCGATCCCGGGCGAGATGCTGCCGGCCGTCGGCGCGACGGCCGGCCGGCTCGCGGTCACCGATGCCGCGGTCTGCGGCGGACGGGCCACGATCAGCGCGATCGCCGGGGATCAGCAGGCGGCCCTGTTCGGCCAGCGGTGCTGGACCGAAGGGCTGGCCAAGCTGACCCTCGGGACCGGAGCGTTCCTCTGGTGCAACGCCGGGCCGACGCCACCGACAGCGGTACAGGCCGGGGTCGTATCCACGTGCGCGTGGCAGATCGGGCAGGCGGCCACCTACGCCCTCGAGGGCTTCGTGCCCAACGCCGGCGCGGTCACCACCTGGCTGCGGCAGCTCGGCGTGCTCGGCACCGGGCAGTGGCCCCGGATCAGGCCCGGTGCGCTGGCGGCTTGGGCCGGCGACAGGTCCGGCCCGCCGTGGTGCGTGCCCGCCCTGTTCGGCCTCGGCACGCCGGCCTGGACGCCGCTGGCCACCGCGGAAATCGGCGGGCTGACGGCGGACAGCACCGGCCAGGACATCGCCGAGGCCGCGCTGATCGGCGTGGTGCAGCAGATCGCCGATGCCGTCGACGCGGTACGGTCCGGCCTGGCCGGACCGCTTGACCTGCTCAGGGTCGACGGCGGCCTGGGCCGCAACGACTCCGTGCTGGCGGCCATCGCCGACCTGACCGGCCTGACCCTGCAGCGGTCGACCGCCGCGGAGGTCACCGCGCTCGGCGTCGGAGCGCTGGCCGGGCTCGGCGCCGGGCAGTGGGACCAGCCGGCGCTGGCCGGCCTGCCGTTCGAGACCGACCGCACCGTGCGGCCCGAACTCCCGCCAGCGGCCAGGGAAGCCGCGCGAAGCGCGTGGCGCGGGCTGCTCGCCGACGTCGTGCGGCGGGCCCGGGAAGGCAGCGCGTCATGACGGCGGCGCTCAGCCCGCAGCACCGGGCCTGGTCCGTCAGCCAGATGGCCGGCGAGACGCTCGACATCCTCGTGGTCGGCGGCGGCGTCACCGGGACCGGCGCGGCGGTCGACGCCGCTACCCGGGGCCTGTCGGTCGGCCTGGTCGAGGCCACGGATTTCGCCGCCGGGGCATCAAGCAAGTCAAGCAAGCTGATCCACGGCGGGTTGCGTTATCTGGAAATGCTGGATTTCGCGCTGGTCCGCGAGGCGCTGACCGAACGCGGCCTGCTGCTAACCCGGCTGGCACCGCATCTGGTCAGGCCGGTCCCGTTCCTGTGGCCGCTGACCCACCGGGTCTGGGAACGGCCGTACGTGGGCACCGGGTTGCTGCTGTACGACACGATGGGCGGCCGCCGCGCGGTGCCCAGGGCCAGGCATCTGAGCAGAACGGGAGCTCTCCGGCTGGCCCCGGCGCTCAGGCCGGACGCTCTGGTCGGCGGCGTTCAGTTCTACGACGCGCAGGAGGACGACGCCAGGATGGTCGCCTGCCTGGCCAGGACCGCCGCCGCGCACGGCGCGGCGCTGGCGACCGGCGTGCGGATGGACAGCCTGCTGACGCGGGCCGGCCGGGTCACCGGAATCCGGGCCAGCGACCTGCTGACCGGGACGGACCTGGAAATCAGGGCCAGGCACGTCGTGCAGGCGACCGGTGCCTGGACCGGCGGAACTGACGGGGCTGATGCGCCTGACGGGGCGGGCGGGCCTGAGAAGACGGACGGGCCTGAGGGGGCGAACGGGCCTGAGGGGGCGGACGGGCCTGAGGGGGCGGACGGGCCTGAGCTGCGGGTCCGGCCGTCCAAGGGAGTCCATATCGTCGTGCCGCGCGACCGGATCGCGATGGACACGGGCTTGCTGACCAGGACCGAGAAGAGCGTGCTGTTCGTCATCCCGTGGGGCGAGCACTGGCTGATCGGCGACACCGACACCGAGTGGCCGTACGATCCGGCCTATCCGGCCGCCAGCCAGGCCGATATCGAGTACCTGCTGGCCAAGGTGAATCACGTGCTCCGCGAGCCGCTGACCGCCAGCGACATCGAGGGTGTCTTCGCCGGCCTGCGCCCGCTGGTCGCCGCGCGGCAGGGATCCGACACGACGAAGCTCAGCCGGGAGCACTCGGTCGACTCGTCCGTGCCCGGGCTCAGCGTGATCGCTGGCGGCAAGTACACGACCTACCGGGTGATGGCGCGGGACCTGATCGACGCGGCCGTGCGCGACCTGTCCGCCGGACCGGGCAAAGCGGACCGGGCGATCCCGGCATCGCGCACCGACCAGGTTCCGCTGGCCGGAGCGGGCGGATTCGCGCAGATGTGGGCGTCGCGCGGCGAGATCGCGGCTGCCGCCGGACTGCCCGACGCCCAGGTCGAACGGCTGCTCGGGCGGTACGGCTCCGACACCGCCACCTTGCTGGAGGCGATGGCGGCCCGGCCCGGGCTGCGCGAGCCGCTGCCCGGCTCCGGCGGGTACCTGGCCGCCGAGGTCGTGTACGCGTGCACGCACGAGGGTGCCGTCCGGCTGGACGACGTGCTGTCCCGGCGGACCAGGATCACCATCGAGACCCGCGACCGCGGTGCGGCCGCCGCCCCGCACGCCGCCGCCCTGATGGCGCCCGAGCTCGGCTGGGACCCGGCGCGGACGCAGGCCGAGATCGACCGTTATCTCGCGATGATCGCCGCTGATCTCGCGGCCGAGAGGATGCCCGACGACCTGAGCGCCTACCACGCCAAGACCGGCCTGGCCGCAGCCGACAATGGGCCGCGATCAGGGCGGGCGGTCCGGGATTAGCATGACACTGCCGCCGCGCGACGGGAGGAACTGACGTGGCCGCTGACGCACGAGGCCTGAGCCTGACCGGCTCCGACGAGGCCGTGACCGCCTATGACCAGGCGATCGACCACCTGATCCGGTTTCAGTCCGAGGTCGTCGATGCGGCCGCGGCGGCAGTGGCGGCCGATCCCGGCTGCGTCATGGCCAGGGTGCTCGGCGCGTACCTGGCGCTGATGTCGACCGAGGAGCACGCCGTCGCCGGCGCGGTCGACGCCCTCGACGGCCTCCGCTCCGACCGCCAGGACCTGGCCATGCAGTCGCGCGAGCGAGCACATCTCGCCGCCGCGGAGAGGTGGATCGCCGGCGACATGGCCCAGGCGGGCGACCTGATCGGCCAGATCTCGATCGAGTACCCCCGTGATCTGCTCGCCCTGGCCGTCGGCCATCAGATCGACTTCTTCACCGGCGATGCGGCCAACCTGCGCGACCGGATCGGCCGGGCGCTGGACGGCTGGCATGGCGATGACCCCCAACTCGGGTTCGTGCACGGGATGTACGCGTTCGGCCTCGAGGAAAGCAACCTGTACCAGCAGTCGGAAGAGTTCGGCCGGGCCGCCGTGGAGCGGAACCCGGACGACGTCTGGGGCATCCACGCGGTGGTGCACACCTACGAGATGGCCGGCCGGGTCCCCGACGGCGTTCGCTTCATGCGCAGCCGGGAGGCCGACTGGCAGACCGGGAACTTCCTCAACGTCCACAACTCGTGGCACTACGCGCTCTACCTGCTGCAGGGCGGCGACACCGACGGCGCCCTCGCGGTCTACGACCGGATCATCCATCACGCCGACTCACAGGACTCGGCGCTTGAACTGCTCGACGGGTCGGCCCTCCTGTGGCGGATGCACCTCGAGGGGACGCCGGTCGGAAACCGGTGGGCGCCGCTCGCCACGGCGTGGGCGCGCATCCTGACGCCGGGCTTCTACCCGTTCAACGACATGCACGCGGTGATGTCGTTCATCGGCAACGGCGAGCTTGACCGGGCCGAGGCCCTCGCGCGGGCGCTCGACGAGAAGGTCAGCCGTCCAGTTCCGAGCAGCACGGGCTGGGAGATGACCGCCGCGGTCGGAGCGCACGTGTGCCAGGGCCTGGTGCACTTCGGCCGGGGGGAGTACGACAGTGCGATCGCCCGCCTGCTGCCGGGCCGGACCCGCTTGCACAGGTTCGGCGGCAGCCACGCCCAGCGGGACGCCGTCGAGCGCACGCTGCTCGAGGCCGCGATCAGGGCCGGGCGGCACGAGCTCGCGGCGGCGCTGGTCAGCGAGCGGCTGTCGGTGCGGGAGTGCAACTCCTACGCGTGGTCCAAGCGAGCCTGGCTGCGGAACGCGGCCGGGGACCAGACTGGTGCCGCATCGGCCATGGCGCGCGCCCGTGAGCTGGCCGGCCAGATCCAGGCCGCGGCCGGCTGACGCTAGCTGCACTGGCCCGATCCGGCTGACCGCCGGCCCCTGACGCCGGCCGGGCCCGGCCTGAAATCCGGTTGCCGACCACGACCGGAAGCGGGCAGGCTGAAGCAGCATGACCTCCCCGCCAGCCGAAGGCGTTCGCGTCAGCTGGGACTGTGTCCCTGAGCCCGTCCGGGTCGGCGTCGAGCAGATCTGCGGCGCGCCCGTCGTGCGGGCGACCTCTCAGCCAGGCGGATTCAGCCCGGGGGTCGCGGCCAGGCTGCTGTGCGGCGACAGGACCCGATGGTTCGTCAAGGCCGTCTCGGCCGAGGTGAACCCGGTGACCCCCGGAATGCACCGCCGGGAGGCCGAGATCCTGCGGGCGCTCGACCCGCTGATCGCGGCCGGAAAGCTGCCCGTCCCGCGGCTGCGCGGCACGCTGGAGGCGGATCCCTGGACGGTGCTCATCCTCGACGACGTCGAGGGACGGCATCCCCGGATGCCCTGGCATTCCGATGACCTGGCTGAGGTGCTGGCGGCGGTCGACCGGCTGGCCGACGCGCTCACTCCGGCGCCGATCGAAGCCGACGCCCTGACGCAGCGATTCGCCGACGACTTCACCGGCTGGCGGACTCTCGCCGCGGCCCCGGATCACAGCGGGATCGACCCGTGGTCGCGCGCGCACCTCGACCAGCTGGCCGAGCTCGAGCGGAGCTGGCCGGCTCATGCCGCCGGCGACACGCTGCTGCACATGGATCTGCGGGCCGACAATGTCCTGCTCACGGGCGACCGCGTGATGATCGTCGACTGGCCGCACGCGTGCCAGGGCGCGGCGTTCATCGACATCGTCTTGCTGGCCCCTAGCGTCACCATGCAGGGCGGGCCGCCGCCGGCCGAGCAGCTGGCGATGACCAGGGCCGGGCGGGCGGTGCGTCGTGAGGCGCTGGCCAGCGCGGTCTGCGCACTCGCCGGTTACCTCACCCAGCGCTCGCTGCAGCCGCCGCCTCCCGGGATACCGACCGTCCGCGCGTTCCAGGCCGCGCAAGCCGCGATCGCCCGCCAGTGGCTCGCCAGCCTGCTCTAAGAGCTCCCCCGCCCCGCCGTAGCGACAACGATGGACCGTTGCTGTCGCCGCGCAGCAGCATCAGGGGTTCATCGTTGTCGTCGCGTCAAGATACAACAGTGCTGTTATATTGTCAGGATGAGCCAGCGGGGTGACGGTGCGTTCACCGGGCTCGGCACGCAGCTGCGGCATGTGCTCGAGCTGATGGACGCCGACGTGGCCGGCGTCCTGGCCGACCTTGGCCTGGCCGGCTACCGGCCACGGTTCAGCCCCATCGTCCGCGCGCTGGTGGCGCTCGGCCCGCTGCCGATCCGCGAACTGGCCCGCGCCGTGTCCGTCACCCACTCGGCCGCGAGCCAGACGGTCGCGGCGATGAGCAGGCACGGGTTCGTCGCCCTCGAGCCAGGTCAGGACGCCCGCCAGCGCGTCGTCTACCTGACCGAGCGGACCAGGCAGGCGCTGCCGCTGATCCAGGCCGAGTGGGCAGCCACGAGTTCGGCCGCCGAGGAACTCGACGCCGAGCTGCCCTTCCCGCTCGGCGAACTGGTGCCCGCTATCGCCGCGGCGCTCGAGCGCAAGCCATTCCGGCAGCGGATCGCCGACTCAGCCTGGTCGGCGGCCCATCCCGCGTTCGGCGCCGCGATCGCGGAGAGCGCGCGCGACATGAAGGAGTAACAGGCCCGTGGCCAGCAGGAAGCGCCTGCTCATCGACATCCGCCCGCTGTCCGAGTCGCCGCCGTTCCGGCGGCTCTGGGCGGGCTCGACGCTGTCCTGGATCGGCTCCTCGATGACGACGTTCGCCGTCACCCTCCAGGTATTCGAGATCACCCGCTCGACGTTCGCGGTCGGTGCCATCGGCATCGCCCGGATGGTGCCGATGCTGACCATCGGACTGCTGGGCGGCTCGCTGGCCGATGCCGTCGACCGGCGCCGGCTGGTGCTGATTACCACTAGCTGCCTGGCCGTCGTGTCGGCGGTGTTGGCGGCCCAGGCGTTCGCCGGGATGCGCCTGGTCTGGCTGCTGTACGGGCTGGTTGCCGTCCAGTCGGCGCTGAGCGCCGTCAACAGCCCGGCCAGGCAGACCTTCGTCCCCCGGCTGCTTCCGCCCGGGCAGCTCGCCGCCGGCCTGGCGCTCAACCGGCTCAGCTTCCAGGTCATGCTGATCGCCGGGCCGGCGGTGGCCGGCCTGATCACGGCAGCGACCGGGGGCCTGCAGGCGTGCTACCTGGTGGACACGATCAGCTTCGCCGCCGCTCTGTACGGGATTGCCGGGCTGCCCGCGATGCCGCCGCAGGCGGGGACCACGAAGCCTGGCCCGCGCGCGGTAGCGGAAGGCATCGGCTTCATCGCCCGCAGCCAGGTGCTGGCCGGCGCGTTCCTGACCGACCTGAGCGCCACCGTCTTCGGCCTGCCGGTCGCGCTCTTCCCGGCGATCAACGCCGAGCGATTCGGCGGCAGCGCGTCCACGCTCGGCCTGCTCACAGCCGCGATCGGCGTCGGCGGCCTGGTCAGCTCGGTGTTCTCGGGGCCGGTCGGCCACATCTCGCGGCAGGGCCTGGCGATGCTCGCCGTGGCCTCGGTCTGGGGAGCGGCGTTCGCGGGTTTCGCGCTCGCGCCGTCGCTCTGGCTGGCCCTGGCCCTGCTGGCCCTGGCCGGCGCCGCGGATACCTTCACCGTGGTCTTCAGGTCGGCGATCGTCCAGTCGGTCACGCCCGACCGGTTCCGCGGCCGGGTGCTGGCGGCCGACTATGTCGTGGGCGCTGGCGGCGGGGAGATCGGCAACCTGGAGGCCGGGGCGGTGGGATCGCTGACGTCGCCGGCGATCGCCGCCCTCAGCGGCGGCCTGGCGGCGATGGCCGGAGCGATCGTGATCAGCGCGGCCCGGCCGGCCTTCGCGGCGTACCGGCGGCAGTCCGCCGACGAGGATCAGCGCGGGGCCGCTGAGAGCGCGGTGGCCATTTCCGCCTGATGGTCTTGGCCGCATGGCCTGGCCGCGGGTATCCGCCCGCACGTCAGGTGCCGGTGACCGGCTGCGCGAACCGGCGGCAGACGTGTACTCGCCGGAACGTCCGGCGCATCTCCGCCTCCCGGGCGAGCGGCGCGTGCAGGAACACCTTCATCGGCTGGAGACCAGGACGCGCGCGGACGGCCGCCGGCGGCTCGGCCGCGCTGACGTAGTAGTCGGCGTAGACATGCAGGTAGTGCTCGCTCTCGGCAAAGCCGCGGGCGCGGTACCAGGCCAGCGTTTGCTCGTCGTCACGGGTCCAGGCATCGATCGTGACCGCGCCGAGTGCCGCCGCCCTGATCCGGGCCTGCTCGAAGAGCGCCGTGCCGATTCCGGCGCCCCTGAAGTCAGGATGGACGGCGATCGTGTCGATGGTCGCCAGCGATCCGTCGACGGACAGGTCGAGCACGCCCGCGATGGCCGGCCCGCGCTCGCCAGAAGCGGCGTCATCGTCGACCGCCACGAGCGCGGCGCCGCGCCGGGGAACTGGCTTGGACGTGCAGACATCGTCAAAGTAGGCCGTGCCAAGAAAGGCGAGAACCCGGCATCGCAGCCATGCCTGCTCGTCGCCAGGACGGTAGTCGCGGACCTCAACTGACATCCGTGGATAATGTCGTGCCCGGCCGGGGGGAGGCAACGCGAATTCGCGGCCTGGCCGCATCGGCGCGATGATGGCAGGCGTGCCTGATGACCGCGAGCAGCTCAGGACGACCTTCGAATCCGCCGCGAGGCGCTACCATCAGGCGCGTCCTGACTACCCCGCCGAACTGCTCGACGAGCTGGTCCGGCTGGCAGGCCTGCAAGCCGGCAGCCGGCTGCTGGAGGTTGGCTGCGGGACCGGCAAGGCGACGATCCCGCTCGCCCGGCGCGGCTTCCTGATCACCTGTACCGAGCTCGGCGCAGAGCTTGCTGCGCAAGCGCGGCGCAACCTGGCCCGCATCGGCGAGGTGGAGGTTGTCCAGGAGGCGTTCGAGACCTGGCAGCCGCCCGCGGGGCCAGGCTACGACCTGGTGTTCGCCGCGACATCCTGGCACTGGATCGACCCGGCGGTGCGCTACCGGAAGGCATGGGAGGTGCTGCGCTCTGGCGGTCACCTCGCCTTCTGGTCCGCGTCGCACGTGTTTCCCGAGGACGGCGACCCGTTCTTCGCCGAGATCCAGGATGTCTACGACGAGATCGGGGAGGGCCTGCCGGAAGGGGCGGCCTTCTACCGGCCCGGCGAACTACCCGACGAGCGGGCCGAGATCGAGGCCAGCGGGCTGTTCACCGGTGTCGTCGTCCGGCAGTTCGACTGGGAGATCAGCTACGACGCCGAGGGCTACCTCCGGCTGCTCGATACCTTCTCCGGGCACATCGCCATGGAACCGTGGCAGCGGGATCGCTTGTACGGCGCCATCAGGGAGCGGCTGGCCGGGCGCCCCGACGGGCGGCTCAGCCGCGGATGGGGCGCTGTGCTGCACGTCGCGCGGCGACGGGACATGCAGCACAGCGGCCCGCGCCGCGACCCGGCTCAGTGACGGTGCTGGCTGGCGACCACGCTGAACCACGTGATCTTGGGAACCGGCATGTCAGCCAGGGCCGGCCCCAGGCGGTCGGCCATGAACGCCCCCTGGGCCGCCCTCGAGTCCCACACTTCCGTCACCACCCAGCCGGCGTCCGACGCTCCGGCCGAGTGACTCTGCAGGCCGGCCGGCCAGTCTCCCCCGCCCGTTCGCGGGTCAAAGTTGACCCTGGCGTTCACTGAGTCGTAGTCCTGCTCCCCCACGCCTTCGAACTGCAGAATGAGTCCGTCTGCCATGCTTCCTCCCCGTGATGATCATGCTTGACCGGCAATCCAATGAGTACCAAGGACCAGGTAAATTCGCAAGCAGACGGCGAAAGGCACTTTTCGCTCAAATGCCATGTCTAGTCTGATTGTTATTGATCTGGCCGGAGGTTCGCTCAGCGATCTGGGCACTCCCCGCTATCTCGCCCGCAGTGCTGAATGAATGGCACTTTCATCCTCGAAAATGCGAGTGAATGTGCCATTCATCTGGCCGTGATGATGGCCCGGCGGCTGAGCAAGCGCTGGCAGCCCGGGCGCACGGCTGGGCTCAGGCCGGGAGTTTCCGGCTGGCGTGGCCGGGAGCGCCCGGCTGGCGTGGCCGGAACAAAGCCCCGGTACGCTCCCGGCCCGCGCTGACTCGGTAGCGTGGTCAGCGCCATGTCCCGACCGCAAACGACCCTGCTGGTGACGCTGACGGGCCGCGACCGCCCTGGTGTCACGTCCCGGCTCTTCTCCGGGCTGTCCGCACACGACCTGACCGTGCTCGACGTCGAGCAGGTCGTGATCCGCGGCCATCTCGTGCTCGGGGTCCTGCTCGCCTGCCCGGATTCGCCGGACCTGACGGCCATCCACCGCCAGGTTGCCGCGCTAGCCGACGACCTCGGCATGAACGTCGAGATCACCCTGGGCTCGGGCGAGCAGTCCCGGCAGCGGGGCCGGCTGCACGTCACGGTGCTCGGCAATCCGCTCACGCCAGCCGTGATCGCCGCGATCGCAGGCCGGATCGCGGCCAGCGGCGCGAACATCGACAAGATCGGCCGCCTCGCACGCCGGCCGGTCACCTGCATCGAGTTCGACGTCTCAGGCGCCGATCCCGACGCGCTGCGGGCCGACCTGGCCCGCGAGTCGGTCGGGCTCGGGGCCGACATCGCCGTCCAGCGCGGCGGCCTGCACCGCCGGGCGATGCGGCTCGTCGTGATGGACGTGGACTCGACCTTGCTGCAGGACGAGGCCATCGACGTGCTGGCCGACCGGGCCGGCTGCGCCGCTGAGGTGTCCGCGCTGACGGCCGCGGCGATGCGCGGGGAGGTCGACTACGCCACCGCGCTGCGGCAGCGGGTCGAGTTGCTGGCCGGCCTGGACGCGAGCGTGGTCGGCGAGCTGACCGAGAAACTGCGGCTCATGCCGGGAGCGCGCACGCTGATCAGGACGCTCAAGCGGCTCGGTTACCGCTGCGGCATCGTGAGCGGTGGTTTCACGCAGATCACCGACTGGCTGACGGCCGAGCTCAGCCTCGACTACGCGGCGGCGAACACCCTGGAAGTCGCCGACGGCAAACTCACCGGCCGGGTGACCGGGGAGCTGATCGACCGGCCAGGCAAGGAGCGGATGCTGCGGCAGTTCGCGGCGCAGGCAGGGGTGCGGCTCAGCCAGACGGTCGCCGTCGGCGACGGCGCCAACGACCTGGACATGATCGCCGCGGCCGGCCTGGGGATCGCCTTCAACGCCAAGCCGGCCGTGCGGAGCGCGGCCGACACCTCCGTCAGCGTTCCGCATCTCGATGCGATCCTGTTCCTGCTCGGCATCTCCAGGGACGACGTCGAGGCGGCGGATGCCGCCGACTCGGCTCTCGCGGCCTCCGGGCTGGAGCGCTAGCAGGCCGGTCCACGCCAGGGTTTCCGCCAGGTCGAAAGCATCGCCCGCTCCACGGAGATGATCGCCTGATGATCGTCGGCCGCCACTTCGACGACGCGATTTGCCTGCGGGTTCGCGCGGGCCTCCGGGTCGCGCGGGCCTCCGGGTAGCTCGGTCCTGGGCGATGGCCGCCGGCGGGTTCCCCCGGCCGCCAGGCTCCTGACGATCACCGATCCGCTGGCCTTCCAGGCCGCCTTGGCTGCAGAATCAGCGGGGACTGAAAGCACGCCTATGTCGCGAGTGCCCGCTACGCTCGATCACCTTACGGAAAGGGCAACATGTCGGAACTCGCTGACGGCGGCGCTGGCGCCAAGCTGCCTGGCGCTCAGCTACCCGGTGCTCAGCTACCCGGTGCTCAGCTACCCGGTGCTCAGCCGGCTCCCGCGGCGCCCCTAACGACCGGTACCGAGCCACCAAGCTGGTCATCGAGCTGGCCACTGCCCCCCGCTCACCGAGATCACCGATCTTCAGTTCGCCGAGGCCATGGCCGACGAGATCGACACGTGGGTCCGCGACGCCACGGCGAAGGGCGTGCTGTCCGGCTGAAATCAGATCGACAACCACTCAGGAAAGGCTGATTACCGATGTCTGGCGATTCACCCGTAGCCGCCCGCACGATCAACCTGGTCAAGGACCCGACCGGCGCTCCTGCCGTCAACCTGACCAAGGTCCGCGAAGCCGGCCACATCGACCTGGTCAAGCGGGCCGAGAAGGCCGGGATCAGCCTGTCCAAGCGCAACCTGTCCGGCCTGCGCGGCGCGGTCAGGCTCTATGTCGACCACTCTGGCTCGATGGAGTTCCCCCAGGCGCGGGACTACTCCAACGGCAACGTCCAGCGCCTGGTCGAGCGCGCCCTCGGCTACGCGTTCCAGCTGGATTCCGACGGCCAGATCCCGGTGATCGCCTTCGACCACCGGCTCTGGCCCGAGGTCATCGTCGACCAGTCCAACTATCAGGGCATCGTCGAGGCCAGCATCTGGCATCCCGACGAGATGGGCGGAACCAAGTACGCGCCGATCTTCGACGATCTGCTCAGCGAGGCCAGCACGACCACGGAGCCGATCTTCGCGATCATCGTCACCGACGGCTCGCCGACCGACGCGCGGCAGGCGACGGAGCGCGTCATCGAGCTGGCCAAGTACCCGGTGCAGATCAAGTTCCTCGCCATCCGGGCCGTCGAATACCTGACCGAACTCGACGATCTCGAGGAGCACCACCCCGGCGCGCGGCTGCTGGACAACGTCGATGCCAAGTTCTTCGACGGAAGCGATTGCCCGCTGCTCACCGACATCACCGACCTGCAGTTTGCCGACGCGATGGCCGACGAGCTCGACTCCTGGGTCCGCGACGCCACGGCCAAGGGCGTGCTGTCCGCTTGAGCCGGCTGCTAGGCTGATTGAGTTGCCGGGCTGATCCGATCCGCCCGGGTGTCGCTGCTACCTGGCAGTTCAGGCCCGCTGAGTATGTCGGCGGGCGCCTCGGGTAATTCACCTTGCCGCTGACCGAGGGACGCATTTCTTATGCCCCCGACCACGGAATCCCCATTGATGCTGAACACTAAGCTTCTGACCGACATCACCCACTGGGCGAGCGGCAGCGGTCTGGAGATCGTGCTGCTCATCACCGGCGCGATCCTGCTGACGCGCATCGCGAACTGGCTGCGAGACAAGATCACGCACCGGATCGACGCCAATGCCCAGGCGACAGACTCACTGGTCCGCTCCGAGGAGTCCAAGCACCGGCACGCGCTGGCGCAGGTATTCACCTGGGCCCTTCTGGTGGTCATTTACTCCGCCACGACGGTGTCTGTCGCGGTCCGCATCGGCATTCCCATCACCAGCCTGGTCGCCCCGGCCGCGGTGGTCGCCGTCGCCCTCGGGTTCGGCGCCCAGCGCATCGTCCAGGACATCCTGGCGGGCTTTTTCATCATCGCCGAGCGCCAGTATGGCTACGGCGATCTCATCCGCTTGTCGGCACCGAACAGCCCGGATCCGTCCATCGGCACTGTCGAGGACGTGACGCTGCGGGTCACTTCGGTCCGGACCGTTGACGGCGAGCTGGTCATCACACCTAACGGCCAGATCACGCAGGTAACAAATCTCTCCAGGGACTGGGCGCGCGCCGTCATCGATGTTCCCGTGCCGGCTGCCATGGACGTCAACCAGGTAAACGAAACTCTGCGCCTGATTGGGGAAGATGCGTACAAGGAGCCTGACCTTCGCCGCCTGCTGCTTGACCCGCCGACAGTCATGGGCGTGCAGAGCATCGACGTGGACCAGTTCCGGGTCCGGCTCGTCGCCAGGACGCTACCCGGCAAGCAGTTCGACGTGGGACGGATCCTGCGGGCCAGGGTCGCGACCGTGTTCCGCAGCGAGGGGATCCGTCTGCCGCCCGCCCTAGAGGCGTCGGAGCCGACGAGCGGAGGCGGCTGATGCGGCTGATGCGGCGCATCCGGACCTCGACCTGGATCGTGACCGTCATCTTCCTGGTGGCCTTCGTCACCTACCTGTTCGTCAAGCCCGCGCCGGCGGTTACCGTGCGGCACTCCCCGGCGCGACAAGAGCACTCAGTCAGCCGGACGCCGGTGCCGGGCACGCCGCTGCCCAGCACCCGCCGTGCGAGCCCGGGCTCAAGCCCGAGTCCTCACATCACGCCGTCGCGCTCGCCGGCTCCCTCGGGCTCGCCAACTCCGTCCGGCTCGCCGTCACCATCGGTCTCACCGTCCGGCCCGGGCAGCGCACAGTCAGCCGGCACGCCCGCGTCATAGCGCGGGCCGCTGTGAGCGTCCCGCTCGAGGTCGCCGGCGATCAGCGCGTCGGTCAGGTGGACCGCCTGCCGGCGGGCGGGAGCGTGGCCGAGTATCGCGGTCAGGAACGGGTCCCGGTCCAGCCGGTACACGGTTGCCGGGCCCTGCGCCGCTACGGTGGCGGTGCGCGGGATGGCCCGCACCAGCGCGATCTCGCCGACCCCGTCGCCGCGTCCGCACCGGCGGATCAGGCGCCCGTCCCGCATGATGTCCAGATGCCCGGCAGCGACCGCGTAGTAGGCGTCGCCCGGATCACCCTGCCTGATCAGGACGGTGCCTGCGGGCGCGTCGACCGGCGTCAGGGCGGCCGCGAGCCCTTCGATCGCCGGCGCGGGTAGCTCGGCGAACAGCGGGATCGAGCGCAGCAGCGCGATCTCCACCACGGGCACGCGCGTCTGCGCGTCCAGGCCGAGCAGATGCCGGCCGCCGATCGCGATGCCCAGGGGCAGCACGGCGGCCACCCCGGCCAGGGCCAGCGAGCTGCCGCCCAGGTAGACGAGAACCGGCACGAGCACCGAGCCAACGGCGAGGCCGGCCATGGTGAGCCCTTCCAGCAACCCGAAGACGCGGCCGATGAGCTGGGCGGGAACCGATCGCTGCAGCAGCGTCCGGCCGGCGACATCCAGCAGGGCGCGGCTGGCACCGGCGACGGTCAGCGCGAGCACCGTGCCGGCCACGCCGGCCCCCAGCGCGAGCGCTCCGATCGCGGCGCTCAGGACGAGCGCCGCGGCCAGCACTGGCAGCCCGAGCCGGCGGCCGACCAGAGCGGCGCTCACGGCGGCGGCCAGCACGGCGCCCGCGCCGTAGGCGGAATTGAGGTAGCCGGCCCACGCCTGCGACCGGCCGAGCACGCTCACGGCCAGGATGACGAACAGCAGGTCCAGGCCGCCGGATACCACCGACTCGGCGCTGAGCAGGGCCAGCACGACCCGGAGCCCGGGCTGGCGGCCCGCGAGCCGCACGGCCGCGCCTAGGTCGGCCAGCACGGCCGGGGCATCGCCTGGCGACGCGAGCGCTGTGACCCGCAGCGTGGCCACGAGCCCCGCGGCGACCAGGATGAGAGCGGCGCACGCGGCGAACACGATCGCCGTGCCGCCGGCCGAGATCAGCAGCCCGGTCAGCAGCCCGGCCGTCAGGATCCCGGTCGCCTCGACCCAGCTGACGACGACGTTCGCCGCCGTCAGCTGGTCGGGCGTCGCGCAGACAGCGGGGATGAGCGTGGACTGCGCCGGCCGGGTGGTGGTCACAGCCGCGGACGCGACGATGGCCGCCGCGTAGGCCGCCAGCGGCGCGCCGGCCACCATCGCCGCGGCGCACGCGGCCATGCCTGCCGCCTGAGCCAGGTACCCGCCCGCCAGCGTGACGACCGGTGACCGCCGGTCCGCAATAGCGGCCGCGATAGGCGCGAGCACCGCCGCCGGCACGAGCTGAGCCAGCGCCACCAGGCCGGCCGTGGTCGCTCCGCCCCGGTCATAGGCGAACACCAGCATCGCAATCCACACCGAGTATTCGGTCAGCGTGAACAGCGTGTACCCGGCTACGACGCGGACCAGGGCGATGTTGCCGCCCAGCGAGCGGAACACGGCGAGACGTGATCGGCCCATGATTCACTCGGCCCGGAGCAGCTGAGCCGGGCGGGACCGCGCGGCCATCAGGGCAGGTACCACGGCGAGGACATTCGCGGTCACGAGCACCCCGGCGACGAGCGCCGCCAGCGCGACCGCCGGCACCGCCGATGCCGGCACGACACCGAAATTCGTCGCGAAGACCCGCCACGCGACCCGGCCCGCCGCGACGCCCACCGGTACGCCGAAGACGATCCCGACCAGCGCCACCGTCGTGGCCTGCCAGCCAACCACCGCGGCGACCTGGCGCCGGACGAACCCGAGCACCTTGAGCAGGCCGGCCTCGGTTCGCCGGCGGGTCACGCTGACCAGGAGGAGGTGCACCATCGTCGCCACCCCGAACAGCGCGAGCAGTCCGCCGAACAGCAGCGGGAAGTTCACCGACTCGCCGAAGTTCACCAGCTCGATCGGTTTCTCAGTAAAGGCCACGAACTGGCGATACCGGCTGGCGGGCCCGGTGTACCTGGCCAGCGCCGCAGCGCCTGCCGGGCCGGGAGCGGCCCGGACCAGCACCTCGTAGATGAGCTGGTTGTCGGTCCTGCTCGCGCAGGCGGGCGCGCCGCCGCCGTCCGGGCACAGGGCATCGGTGAAGCCGCGCAGGGTGATCGCGGC
This sequence comes from Streptosporangiales bacterium, assembly GCA_017882645.1. Taxonomy (GTDB): domain Bacteria; phylum Actinomycetota; class Actinomycetes; order Streptosporangiales; family Streptosporangiaceae; genus Chersky-822. Next base: position 20,506 of record JADGPC010000220.1, read on the forward strand.
GCCGCTGCCAAGTCCGCCCGTGCCGAAGCTGGGCGGAAACGCAGCGCGGCCGGTCACCCGGAAGCTGAGCTTGCGAACCGCCCCGGTTACCGGGTCAGGGATCGTGACCGCGACCGTGCCGCCCGGGCGGGCCCCGACGGCCCGCATCGTGGCGGCACCCAGCATGATGTCCCGGTCGCCGCGCGGCAGCCGTCCGTCGACGGTTGAGATCAGGGCGGGACCGCGGATCGCCTTCAGCGCGACAGCCCGGACGTGGCGGCCGTTGACGCCGATCTCCACCACGGCGGCCTGGGTGATCCGCCAGATCGCCTGGTCCTGCCGCAGGCCGGTCAGGAGCGAGTGGGTTACCGCCGATCCTGGCCCGATTCCCTCGTTGGTGAACTGCGCCTGGAACGGTACGCCGTAGAGCGCGGGCGAGGAGATGAGCTGGGCCAGGCTGGCGGCGAACACGGCGGTGCCGCACAGCGCGGCGACCGCCATCACGCTGCCAACCAGCGCGGCACTGACCGGCACTGCGTGCCTGCCGCGTCCCCGTTCCAGGGCGTACCTGATGCCGATCGTGGCGGTCGGCGGTGCGCCGCTCCTGGCCACCGCGCTGACCACCGGGACGGACAGCGACCGCTGCGGAGCGCGGCTCCGCTGCCGGGCGGTGCGGACGGCGGGCCAGGCCGACAGCACCACCACGGCCGCCATCGTGGCCAGCGCGCCGGTCACTGCGACGAGCGGATCGAGCACGAGGGCGCCAGGCGATCCGGTGGCCAGGCGTGCCTCGCCGACGGGCGTCAGCGGCGACAGCAGCGCCGCGAGCGCGACGGCTCCCGCCGCCCCCAGCGCTCCGATCAATGCCGCACGGGCCAGGCCGAGCACCACGAACTGCCGGACGCTCAGGCCCAGAGCGGACAGCGCCTGCCGGTCATCGGCATCGGTGACGAACTGCCTCGCCGCGGCCTGCCCGATGACAGCCAGCCCGGCCAGCGCCGCCAGCAGGGCCAGCGCCGACCAGCCAGCCGCCTGCGGCCTGATCCCCCGCTGAACCGCGGCGGCGTCGTTGTCCAGGTCGTCGGCGCCCAGCGTGTGCAGCGGGCGCAGCGCGGCGTCGAATCCGGGCAGGTCCGCGGCCCCGCGCCGGAGCCGTACATAGTAGACGCTCAGCAGCATCGCGTGCGGATTCACGGCGGCCGCGTAGGCCTTCGTGGCGAACAGGTCGTAGCGGTCGCCGGTGCCGGACGGAAACTCGTTCTCGGTCACTACCAGGCCGACGACCCGCAGCCTGCGCCTGGGCATCTCGGCGATCGGGACCTTGGCCTTTCCCAGCCGGATCTGGGCGGGCGTCGGTATCAGCGTCTCGATGACCGAGCCGATCCGTACCCCGTTGTCCCTGGCCAGCGTGTAGGAGGCGAGCACCTCATCCGGCCTTGACTGGTCCGGCATCCGCCCGGCGAGCAGCTTGACCGTCCTGGCCAGGCCGCCCGGCGACATCTCGAACAGCCCGAACGAGCCCGCGTCGATCTGCTTGCGGCAAGTATCGCAGCGCCCGGGAAATTCCACCGGGCCGGGCGCCGCCGTCACCAGCGCCACCCGCGCGATGCTCGCCAGCGACGGCAGCGGGTGCGCACTGTAGACGACCGCGTCATAGCCGTACCTGGCGACGAACTCAGGAAAGGCGGCCGCGGTCCGTCTGGCGGTCGACGCCGCGGCCATCACGAACCCCCCGGCCAGCATGGCCAGAACGGCCAGCGCCAGCCAGGACCGCCAGTGCCGCCGCAGCTGCGAGCGGAGCAGCATGACCACGGCACGCATGGCGACCTCCTGACCTTGGTCCTGAGTACAGTCTGGCGTCGTCAGCGCGAGCGGCAAGGTAGCCAGCCACCGGCGCGATGTCGTGCTACCACCCGCAGCGGCACGCGCCGCCCGATCGCCAGGGAAATGCGCGCCCGCCGGTCGAGCCCGCGGCCGCGCCCCCCTACTATCGCGGGATGGAGCGCTACGTTCTTCGCGGCGGCCGGCCCGGATACGAGCGGCTGCAGGTGCTGGCGCGAATACGCCGGGCTGATACGGCTGAACTCTTCCGCCGCGTCGGCGTAGCGGACGGCTTCCGCTGCATCGACCTCGGCTGCGGCGGCGGCGAGGTCACCTTCGACCTCGCCGCGCTGGCCGGGCCGTCGGGCTCGGTCGTCGGTGTCGACATGGACGAGGCGAAACTCGCGCTGGCCAGGCAGGCCGCCGACCGTGCGGGTATCGGCAATGTCGAATTCCGGGCCGCGAACGTCGGTGAGTGGGACGAGCCGGCCAGCTACGACCTGGTCTACTCCCGGTTCCTGCTCCAGCACCTGAGCGAGCCGGCCAGCCTGCTGCAGCGGATGTGGAGTGCGGTCCGGCCCGCAGGCGCGATCGCGGTCGAGGACGCCGACTTCGACGGGCTGTTCTGCGATCCGGACAACGGCGGCTTCGACTTCTACGCGCGCATGTACTCCCGGGTCTGCGCGCTGAACGGAGGGGATCCGGCCGCCGGGCGCAAGCTATACCGGTATTTTGCCGAGATCGGGATCCCGGGTCCTGAGCTTCGCCTCGTGCAGAGCCTCGGCGCGGCCGGAGACACCAAGGCACTGTGCCTGTCCACCCTCGAGGCATCGGCCGACGCGATCATCGGCGCCGGCCTGGCCACCGCTGATGAGGTCGCCGCGGCGGCAGCTGACCTGTCGGCATTCATCGACGCCGAGGACACTATCGTCGGCGACCCGCGCACCTTCCAGATCTGGGCCCGAAAGTAAATCGTACAGCCTCAAGCGACTACGATGTAGTCATGAGTAAGCGCGCTGCAACGCCCGTTCGATTCGACGAGCCCGTAGCACAACGGCTGGCATCCTTCGTGGCGGCTAACCCGGGGATGTCATTGTCCTCGGCCGCCAACCGGCTCGTCGACGAGGCACTCAGGACGAACGAGCATCCTGGAGTCGTCTTCCGGCCAGGTCCGACTGGACGGCGGGCCGCTCTCGCGGGCGGGCCCGACGTGTGGGAGATCATCCGGGCGGTCAAGTCCGCTCACGCAGGCGAACCCGGCCTGGCCGGTGCCGACGTCATCGCCCTGGTCAACGGCAATACCGGCGTGCCGGTGCGGTTGCTGAGTACGGCGGTCCGGTACTGGGCCTCTTATCCCGAAGAAGTCGATGCGGAGATAGCCGCTGCGGCCGCCGCCGAGGATGCAGCGGAGCGGGCATGGCGCCGTGAGCGCGATCTGCTTGCCGGGTAGCTCATGAGCAAGCCGCTACTGCTTGACGAAATGTTCTCTGACAGCATTGCCCAGCGGCTTCGGGCCAGGAATCACGACGCGATCTCGGTCGTGGCTGACTCCGCGCTGGTCTCGCTCCCAGACGATCAGGTCCTGGCGTACGCCGCAGCCGAAGGGCGCTCCCTTGTCACGGCCAATATCAAGGACTTCATTCCGCTAGACGGCATGTACCGCGCCGCCGGGCACGCTCACGCCGGCCTCATTCTCGTATCAACGAAGACATTCCCACAGGACCGGACGTTCACCGCAGCGGTCGCCGCAGCGCTCGAGGCTCTCCTCGATGCTCCCGGCAAGATCCAGCCGGGCCAGGTGGTCTTTCTCTCGCGACACCAATAGCGAAGTTGTGCCGTCCGCGGCGCTGGTCAGGCGCGCGGCGAGACGATCGCGGCGGTGAAGTTGATGTCCTGGCCGCTTCCGGTTCGCCGGCCGTCCCGGCCGGCGAAGACGAGCGGCCGGGCGGCCAGCGTCGCGGAATCCACGAGATAGCCGCCGGCCCCGGCACCGATGATGAGATGCCGGCCGTCGGGCAGCCACCTGGCCAAGTCGAAGTCCTGTCCGAGCGTGATGACTGGCCGACTGGCCACCCGCACGCTTCCGGTCGCGGGGTCGATCAGCGCCAGCCGGGCCGTGCGCTTCGACTCGCCGGTCGCGAAGACCGCCAGCTGGGTTCCGGCGGGCGAGAAGGCACCGCCGGCGGTGAAGAGCCCGCGTGCCGGAGCACGCGCGGTCCTCGTCGACAGGCTGGCGGTGTCAGTGATCTTCATCCGGCAGCTGCCTGGCGGCGGGCACGCGGCCGGCGGCCAGGCGAGCAGGCTGTAGGACGCTCCGGGCGCCGTGTGGGCGTCGATCACGCCGCGACCGCGGCCGACTATCCGGACCTTGCCGCTCTGCGGGTTCCACAGGGCGATCAGCCGGGGGCCGATCCCCGGATCCTGGGCGGACTGGACGACGATTCCGTTCGTCGTGGCCAGGCCCTCGCCCTCGATCGCGTCGGCCGTGCCGGTGCCGCCCGGCAGGTACCACCCGCGCGGGAGATTCAGCACCCGAGCGATGCCGCCCGCCACGGGCGTCTCGGTCAGGCTGGCGGGATCCTGTGACATCAGCAGGTACCTGCCGTCGGCCGACACGAAGACCGTCTGCCCGGCACCCGCCATGCCGATCTGGCCGGTGCGCAACAAGAACACCGTGCTCCGCGCCCTGCACCTGCTCAGGGACGAGGGCCTGCTGGAGTTCCGGCGCGGGCGCGGCATCACGGTGGTCGGGACCCCCCAGCGCGGCGCCGTTCTCGCCCGGGCCCAGGATCTCCTCGATTTCGCTCGGCACCATGGCTTCGCCCGCGCCGAGGTCATCGCGATCATCGCGAGCCTGCCCTGAGCTACAGCGCGCGGAGTCCGTCGAGGACTTTTCTCAGCACGTTCTCATCCTCGGCCTGGCCCTTGGCCGGCCCGACGATGCTGACGAGCCCCTGCTGGTGCAGGTCGCTGAGCAGAATCTGGACCACGCCAAGCGGCAGGCCGGTCTCCGAGGCCAGATCGGCGACCGCGATCGGCCGGCCGCACAGTTCAAGCAGCCGCCGGTGCTCGGGCGGCAGCCAGGGCACGTGCGGCGCGCGCGGCCCGGCGGATCCCACGACGTCGACAACGTCAAGCACCACGCCGGCGGGCCTTGCGCGGCCTCGGGTCAGCGCATACAGCCGGACGACCGGACCCGCCTCCTGGTCGAACCATCGCTCGCCGCGCGGGCTCATCGCCGCGGCCCTTCGGCGGCGCGCGCACCGGATCCCCGATCGTTGGCCGTAGAACTGGCCAGGCCCGGCTGTTCCATCACCCGCCCTTTCGGTCCTCCATCATCGTTACCGTCCCGGACTCCCTGCCGCTCTCAGCTCTGGTCGGGCTCGGCGGCATCGGCGGTGCCGGTCAGCCAGCCTTTCTGCAGCGACGCGGCCAGGGCACCGAGTTCCTCCGGAGTAGCCCCGAAAGCAGCGCCCCGCTGCAGCACCTCGCCCACGGGCGAGGGCATCGAGCCGGCCGCCTGATGCGGCACGCTGGTCTCGCGCACCCGGCGCGGCAGCCCCGGGTCGAGCGTCCCGTCCGCCGGGTCCGCCTGACGCGCCGCGCCCGACAGGGCCGCATCAGACAGGGCCGCATCAGACAGGGCCGCATCAGACAGGGCCATACCAGTCAGCGCCGCGCGCGCCTCGGCCGCGGCCGACCACAGGCTGTCCTCCAGGTCAGCC
>JADGPC010000022.1 GCA_017882645.1 Streptosporangiales bacterium
AGGCCGGGGTGGTCGCGGAGCAGCGCCGTGGTGTGACCGGCCCGGCCAGGGTCGCCGGTCCGGCCGGGGGTCATGACGTCCGTACTCATCGGCGTTCATCCGTCCTGTGAGAGGTCATGCCGCTGCCCGCACCCGTTCCGCCGCCCTGAGCCTGGCCGAGGCCGCCCGCGGGTTGGCGGCCAGCTCTGCCTCGCCTGGCCGCTCGGCACCCGACGTCAGCAGCCGGAACTGCGGGCGGCTGGCCGCCAGCGGTACCGGCAGGCCGGGCGGCGTGGTGTCGACCGATCGCTGGCTCAGGGCTCGCTTGACGATCCGGTCCTCAAGCGAGTGGTAGGAAAGGACGACGATCCGGCCGCCGACCGCGACAGCGTCGAGCGCGGCCGGCACCGCCCGGCTGAGCGCGCCAAGCTCGTCGTTCACCTCGATCCGCAGGGCCTGGAAGGTGCGCTTGGCCGGATTGCCGCCGGTGCGCCTGGCCGGGGCCGGGATCGAGTTCCTGATGATCTCGGCCAGCCTGAGCGTCGAGGTAATCGGCTCTCGCGCTCGCTCAGCGGCGATGGCCTCGGCGATCCGCCGGGCGAAGCGTTCCTCGCCGTATTCACGGAAGACGCGCGCCAGCCGCCCGGCCGGATAGGTGTTGACCACCTCAGCCGCCGTCAACGGCCCGGAGGAGTCCATCCGCATGTCGAGTGGCGCGTCCTGGGAGTAGGAGAATCCTCGGCCCGGGTCGTCAAGCTGCGGCGACGACACGCCGAGGTCGAACAGGATGCCCTGCACGCTCGGCTGCCCGAGGTCAGCGAGGATCACGGGGATCTGGTCGTAGACCGCCCGGACGAGCGTGACCCGGCCCAGGTCAGCGGCTAGCGCCTGGCTGGACTCCTCGATCGCCGTCTGGTCCGCGTCGATGCCGACCACTATCAGGCCCGGGTGATCGCGGAGCAGGGCGGCGGTATGACCGGCCCGGCCGAGCGTCGCGTCAACGAGCACGGCACCCGCCGCGCTCAGCGCGGGAGCGAAGATCCCGCGAACGCGGTCAAGCATGACGGGCACATGCGCGGCTGCTGCCGTGTCCATCGCCCCCTCCTCCCGGCTCGACTGCTGCCCGTACCTGCTCGCCGTGCCCGGCCAGGTCGCCATCCGCGCCATCGGACGGACCCTCCGCCTGGCGCCGGGGAAGTGGCGTCAGCCGGTTATCCGTCCGGCGCGGGCGGCGACCTCGCCGGGCACTGGACTCCGCTGCGCGGGGAATCAGGGCATGACCCCGGACCCCGCGTCGGCGGAGACCGCTCACAGGACCCCTGGCAGCACCTCCTGCGATGCGTCAGAGAATGCGTCCTCCTGCTGTTCCAGGTATGCATCCCAGGCGACCGAGTCCCAGATCTCGAGCCGGGTGTTGGCGCCGATCACGACGCAGTCACGCTGCAGCGCCGCGTACTCGCGCAGGGCCTGGGGGATGGTCACCCGGCCCTGCTTGTCCGGGACCTCGTCCGAGGCGCTGGCGAAGAACACGCGGCCGTAGTCGCGGACTGCCTTGGCTGTCACCGGCGCGGCGCGCAGCGCCTCGGTGATCCGGCCGAACTCCGCCTGCGGGAACACGTACAGGCAGCGTTCCTGGCCCTTGGTCAGCACTAGCCCCTCCGACAGCTCGTCGCGGTACTTCGCCGGGAGGAAGATGCGGCCCTTGTCGTCCAGCCGAGGCGTGTGAGTGCCGAGAAACACAGGCGCTCACCTCCACTGCCCCCCACAACGGTTACCCAGTGAGGCCCTAGCCGCCCCACCGCGCACCACTGTACTCCACATTCCACCACCGTCAATGATCGCAAGCCGAAGATCCGGCGATTGGCTGCACGAAGCCCGAGGTCACAGGGGTGGAGCGGAGTGGGGAGAATGGGCATGCAAAGGCTGAGGATGCGATCGGCGGAGGCTGAGCGTTGGCTAGCAACGTCGGCACTGGGCGCTCGTTATGCAGTGATGCCCAATCCGTTGTTACATCGAGGCATGGGTACACGTACTGTCTAGCGCAACGCTATGGACGTCGCGGGCGGCACTACCGCCGAGGACATCGCCTGGCTGCGCAGCCGGGACAAGGAGGACGAGTGGTGTCTGCCGAAGCCGAGCAGGCGGAGCGCACTCTAGATGAGCTGATCCCCGTCGCCCATCAGATCGCCGACGCGATCAATACGGTCGTCGTCGGCAAGCCGGGGGCCATCCGGCTGGCCATGACCGTCCTGCTCGCCGAGGGCCATGCACTGATCGAGGATGTTCCCGGTGTCGGCAAGACGCTCCTGGCCAAGGCGCTGGCCAGGTCGATCGACTGCTCCGTCCGGCGGGTTCAGTTCACTCCCGACCTGCTGCCGAGCGACATCACCGGCGTCAGCGCGTACAACCAGGAACTGCGCGAGTTCGAGTTCAAGCCAGGGCCGATCTTCGCCAACCTGGTGCTCGGTGACGAGATCAACCGGGCGTCGCCCAAGACCCAGTCCGCCCTGCTCGAGAGCATGGAGGAGCGCCAGGTCACCGTGGACGGCGTGACCTACCCGCTCGAGTCTCCCTTCATGGTGATCGCGACCCAGAACCCGATCGAGATGGAGGGCACCTATCCGCTGCCCGAGGCGCAGCGGGACAGGTTCACGGCCCGGATCTCGATCGGCTATCCCGACGCGGCCGCGGAGATCGCGATGCTCGACTCCCACGGGTCGAGCTCGCCGCTCGATGACCTGAAGCCGGCCGCCCACGCGACCGATGTCCGGGCGCTGATCGCCGCCGTCCGCGAGGTGCACGTCGCCGCGCAGGTCCGTCAGTACATCATCGACATCATTACCGCCACCAGGAATGCGTCCGCGCTGCGGCTGGGGGCCTCACCGCGGGCGGCACTGCACCTGCTGCGGGCGAGTCGGGCCTATGCCGCGCTTGAGGACCGCAACTTCGTGATCCCCGACGACGTTCAGCTGCTGGCCGGGCCGGTACTCGCCCACCGGCTGCTGCCCACGGCCGAGGCCGTGGTCGGCCGGGAGCAGCCCGAGCACGTGCTGGCCAGGATCGTCGAGCGGGTCCCGCTGCATAACAGGTAGCAGACCGAGGCCCGGCGGTCGCTGCCTGGCAGCAGCCGGGTACAGGACGTACATTGACAGGGCAGCCAGAAGGAGGCGACGATGCGGTCGGTTCTCGCCTGGTTCACGGTCCGGGGGGCGTCGTTCCTGGCCGCGGGCATCGTCGGAATCCTGGCCGGGCTGATACTCGGCAGCGACGCCATGATCAGCGTGGGCGTGCTGCTCGTCTGCCTGCCCGCGTTCTCCGCGCTGACCGCCAGGCGGGCGCGCTACCAGCTGCGCTGCGAGCGCCACATCATCCCGCCGCGAGTCGCGCCAGGACAGCCGGCCAGGGTCGCGGTGAAGCTGGAGAACGTCAGCCGGATCTCGACCGGGCTGCTGCTCGCCGAGGAGACCATTCCGTACTCGCTGGGCGCCAGGCCGCGGTACGTGCTGAACGGAATCGAGCGCGGCGGTGCCCGCGAGGTCAGCTACCAGCTCCGTTCTGACCTGCGCGGCAAGTTCGTCGTCGGCCCGATGCGGGTGCGGATCGCCGACGTCTTCGGCCTGGTCGAGCTGACCGCGAACTTCGCCACCCAGAACACGCTGACGGTCACGCCGAAGATCGTGCCGCTGACCTCCGCATCGGTCACCGGCAGCTGGTCAAGCGACGGCGAGGGCAGGACCCGGATGACCGCCGCCGCCGGCGACGACGACGTCATCCCGCGCGCGTACCGGGACGGCGACGAGCTCCGGCGGGTGCACTGGCGGTCGACGGCCAGGTACGGCGAGCTGATGGTGCGGCGGGAGGAACAGCGGTGGCAGGACCGCGCGGTGGTCATCCTGGACTCGCGGCGCAGCGCCCATGTCGGCACCGGGCCAAGCTCGTCGTTCGAGTTCGCGGTCAGCGCCGCGGCCTCCGTCGGCGTGCACCTGGCCCGCTCGGGGCTGGACGGTCACCTGCTGACCGACTCGGGCCCCCTCGCCGGGTCGGCGATGTTCGAGGACGTGCTGCTCGACGCGCTCTCGGTGGTCACTATGTCGCGCAACCACGACTTCGCCCGGACTACGGCGGCGCTGAGCACGATCGAGGGCGGCCTGCTCGTCCTGGTCGCCGGGCGGCTCTCCGCCGATGCCGCCAGGGAGATCGCGACCTCCCGCCGGCACGGCCGCCAGGGAATCGCGCTCCTGCTGGCCGTCTCCACCTGGGCCACGCCGCCCGGCCGCCACGCCCAGGACGGGCCGGCCGGCGAGGACAGCCACCAGCAGGACGGGAACGAGAGCCGGAACGGGCGGAACGGCCGCAAGCCGACGATCGCGGCGGCGGACGAGGAACGCCGCACGTCGCCGGCCCCGTCCAGCGAGACCGCGGCCGCCGAGGCGATCCTGCGGGCCGGCGGATGGCAGGTGATCAGCATCGACGCTGCCACTCCGCTGGCGGTTGCCTGGCAGCGCCTGCCCCGGTACGGCAGCTACGCCCCGCCAGTCAGCCCGAACGGCCGTGACGCCCAGCGCGATCTGGGAGCCCAGAACGACCTGGGAGCACTGCCCCGATGAACCACCGCCTCACCCTGGCCGCTGCGGCCGCCGTCATTCTCGCCTCGGTTTCCGAGTTCAGCCTGATCAGCGGCGCGGCCTGGCTGGTCGAGGCGATCGGCGCGGTCGTGGTCGTGGCGCTGGCGGGGACGCTGACTAGGCAGAGCCCGGTCCCGGCTGCGGTCGGCGCGACGCTGGCCGCCGGCCTGGCGAGCGTGCCCATGCTGGTCGCCCACTCGCCGTACTGGAAGGCGACAGCGGCCGGGCTCATAGTGCTGTGCGCGGCGAGCGCCACCGGGCTGCGCCCGCTCCGGGCCGTGGCCGGCCTGGCGACCTACCTCGCTGCCCTGCTGCTCTACCTGAACGTGCTGCAGGCAGCATCGCGGTCTTTCCTGGCCGTGATACCGACGGCCGCCTCGGTCCGGCACCTGGCGAGCCTGGTCCAGCAGGGGTCGCAGGCCACGAAATACCATCCGCTGGTTCCCGCCACCCATGGCGTGCTGCTGCTCGCGGCGGGCAGCATCGGGCTCGCCGCTATCGTGGTCGACTTCCTCGCCGTCCGGCTGCACCGGCCCGCCATCGCCGGCCTGCCGCTGCTCGTGGTCTACCTGGCCCCGATCGCGACCACGGCCAAGGTGGGCGGGCTGGGCGGCGCGATCGCATTCCTCCTGGCTGCCGTGGGCTACCTGGCCCTGCTGGCCTCCGACGGCCGCTACCGGCTGCGCGGCTGGGGCCGCGTCGTCACGGTCTGGCACTACGCCGGCGAGGACGAGCGCCTCGGCGGTGCCGACATGGGCGCGCTGGCCGCTACCGGTCGGCGGATCGGCCTGGCCGCCGTCTGCGCGGCGCTGGTGGCGCCGCTGCTGCTGCCGGGCCTGACGCTGCACCAGCTCTTCGGCGGCCACGGCGGCGCGGGCGGGCGTCATGTCGCGGTCGGGCTGCCCGACCCGGTCGCCGAGCTGCGCGGCCTGCTGACCCGGTCGGCGGCGCGGCGGGTCCTGACCTACCGGACGAACGCCGTCAACGGGGAGAACTACCTCGAGGTGTACGTGCTCAACTACGACCCGGCGGCGAGCCAGTGGGATCTGGTCCGGCCGGGCGCCGGCACCGCCGTGGGAACGGGGCCGCTGCAGCCGGCACCCGGGCTGGCCGGCGGCACGCCTCAGCTCGACATCAGGACCACGGTCACGATTCCCGAGGTGGCCGGATTCTCCGCGCCGATCTACTTCCTGCCGGCGCCGTACTGGCCGCGGCAGATTCACGTAACTGGCTCCTGGCGGGAGTCAGCGGGCACGCTGATGATCTACTCGGGCGATCCGTCTACCTCGGGGCTGCACTACACGGTGAGCAGCGGCCAGATCGAGCCGACGGGGTCCGAGCTGGAGGCAGCGCAGCACGTGCCAGCGGCGATCGCGAAGTCCTACCTGGGCTTCAAGTCCCCCGTGACACGCCAGCTGACGAAAATCGCCGAGCAGGTCACCAAGGGCAAGAAGACCCAGTTCGACAAGTCCGTCGCTTTGGAGCGCTACTTCCTGTCCAGCCGGTTCAGCTACTCGCTGCAGTCCAATGTCGCCAACAGCCCGCAGGGCCTGCTGAACTTCCTCAAGGTGACCAGGTCGGGCTACTGCCAGCAGTTCGCCTTCGCGTTCTCCGTGCTCGCTCGGCTGATCGGCGTCCCGTCCAGGATCGCCATCGGCTACACGGCGGGGAAGCCGGGCCCGCACGGAACCTGGGTCGTCTCCACCGCCGACGCGCACGCCTGGCCTGAGCTGTACTTCAGCGGCGTGGGCTGGCTGCGGTTCGAGCCGACACCATCGGGAGTGGGCGGCCAGGAGACCGCCGTCGAGCCGTCGTACGTCACCGCCGCGGTGTCCGGCGGCGGCGGGCCGAAGGGCGGCGGCGGCGGCGGTACCAGCTCAGGCGGGCAGTCCGCGAGTTCCAGCCCTGACCTGGCGCACCATGTCCATGTTCCGAATGCGGGCGGCCCGCCGCTGCCCGCCGTAGGGGCCAGCCACGGCGGCGGGCCTCCGGTCGGGCTGATCGTCCTGGCTGTCCTGGTGCTGGCCGCGGTGGCTCCCGGCACGGCGCGGGTGATCACCCGCGGCAGGCGCTGGCGCTCGGCAAGCGACGATGCCGGGCTGGCCCTGGCCGGCTGGCAGGAGCTCTGTGCCGAGCTGGAGGACTACGGGCTGCGCTGCCGGGTGAGCGAGTCGCCGCGAGCCCTGGCCAGGCGGATATGTGCGGATTCGGGGATCGATGAGCGGGCCGGGCAGGCTATCACCCGGATCGCCGCCGTCGTGGAACGCGCCAGGTACGCACCGGCTCCAGTCGCCGCCAGCACCATCAGGGCTGATGTCGCGCTTGTCCGCCGCGGGCTCGCCCGCAGCGCTGGCCGCACCGCGCGGCTGCGGGCCGTGCTGCTGCCCGCGTCGACGCTTCAGCCGCTGCAGGCCAGCCTCCGGCAGGCCGCTGGCCTGCTCACGGGCTGGATGCCAGCCGCCGGGGAAAGCTAGCCGTCGCGGCCTTCCTGGCGCCGGCGCCAGCGTTCCTCAAGCCGCTCGCTGATCCCGGTGCCCGACCGCTTGCCTTTCCCCTTGGCCCTCGGTTCTGCCTTGTCCCGGCGTCCGGCCCGGCGGTCCTTGAGCTGGATCCGGCCGGCGGCCAGGCCGTTCATCCGCCGGTAGCTCATCGCCGCCCAGTAGCAGGACGCGAGCATGATGACGAAGCCGACGACGCTGACCGCGATGTAGGAGATAGAGATCCCGACCGGCAGCAAGGCGACGCCGATCACGAACAGGATCGCCGCGTAGACAACCCGGCGCTTGTAGTGCACCCGCGGGTCAGCCGCGCGCACGGCCTTGGCGAACCGTGGATGCTCGGCATAGAGCGCCTGCTCGATCTGCTCGAGTTGGCGCTGCTCGTGCTCAGAAAGCGGCACGTTGCCTCCCAGTTACTCGCGCCGGCCACGCCCGATGTTCTTCGCCCTGCGGCCTGGCTACCACCCAGAATACGAGGGCCAGCGCGTTCTGTGGAAGGGGACGGCAGAGCAGGGCCAGGACACCCGCTCAGGAATGCCCGCCGGCGCCACGCCAGAAACACGGGTTTACTCCCGCATCCGATCCTCGCCGTCGCCCGGCCGTGACGAGCGAACCAGGATGCAGCGCGCCAGAGCCGGAGCGGCGCAGGAAGGCGGCGAGTCATGACCGAGATGCTGACGAACTGGGCCGGGAACGTCCGGTTCAGCGCCCGGCAGGCGCGCCGGCCGGCCTCGGTGGCCGAGCTTCAGCGCCTGGTGGCCGCCAGCCCGCGGGTGCGAGCCATCGGCACCGGGCATTCATTCAGCCCGATCGCCGACACGCCGGGCGCCCTGATCTCGGTGGCCGGCCTGCCGAAGATCATCGAGATCGACGCGTCGCGGCCAGGCGTCACGGTCAGCGCGGGCCTGACCTACGGCGAGCTGGCGGCGGAACTACACAAACAGGGGTATGCCCTGCGCAACCTGGCATCCCTCCCGCAGATCAGCGTGGCCGGTGCCTGCGCGACCGCTACCCACGGCTCGGGAAACCTCATCGGCAACCTGGCCACGGCGGTGAACCGGATCGAGATGGTGACCGCTCAGGGCGACCTGCTCACCCTGAGCCGGCCGGACAGCGCCGAGGAGTTCGGCGGCGCGGTTGTCGCGCTCGGGTCGCTCGGCATCATCACCAGCCTCGGCCTGGATCTCGTGCCTGCCTTCGACCTGAGGCAGTACGTCTACGACGACGTTCCGCTCGATCAGGCCATCGCCAGTCTCGATGAGATCTTCGCGGCTGCTTATAGCGTCAGCCTGTTCACCGACTGGCGGCGGCCGGTGATCAGGCAGGTCTGGCTGAAGCAACTGGCCGGACCGCGCGGCGACGATCGGACCGCAGTCCGGGGCCGGTCCGACGCCGGCTCCGGCTGGCACGGCGGGACACCAGCGGACGGCCAGCGCCATCCGGTGCCGGGCCTGCCGCCCGCGGCGACCACCGCGCAGCTGGGGGCGCGGGGGCCGTGGCACGAGCGGCTACCGCATTTCCGCCCTGGTTTCACGCCGAGCGCGGGCACCGAGCTGCAGTCGGAGTACCTGCTTCCGCGCGAGCGGTCGCGGGAGGCGCTCGAGGCACTGGCCCGGATCGGCGACGTGGTGGCCGCGGTCCTGCAGATCTGCGAGATCCGCACCGTGGCCGCCGACGAGCTGTGGCTGAGTCCCAGCTACCGCCGGGACACGATCGGGCTGCACTTCACCTGGGTTGCTGACGCCAGGGCCGTCATGGAGGTGCTCACGCTGGTCGAGCGGCAGCTGGCACCGCTGCGGCCGCGGCCGCACTGGGGCAAGCTCTTCGCCGCCGGGCCGGATGTCCTGGATCGGTGCTATGACCGGCTTCCTGACTTCCGGCGGCTGATGTACCGCTACGATCCGTCCGGCAAGTTCCGCAACGACTTCATCGACTCCTGCCTCGGGACCGGCCCAGGCCGGTGAGCTAGGACCGGCGATCGTCCTCGCTGTGATCAGGCGTGACGAGGGAGCCAGGACGCAGCGCGCCGGAGCCGAACCGGCTGGTGATCTTGTCCATCGCGCCCTCGGCCTGCCGCCAGGCGTCGGCCCGCTCGCCCAGGGCCAGCTGAGTCCCGGCCGCCGATGCCGCTGACAGGCCCGCCACGCGCACGCCCACGAGGCGCAGCTGGACGCCGCGGTCGTAGCCAGACCCGGCGTACAGGTCGCACGCGGTCGCGTAGATCTTCTGGGCCACGTCAGTCGGCTCGGTCAGCGTGCGTGACCGCGTGATCGTGCTGAAGTCGGCGCGCCGCAGCTTGACCGAGATCGTCTTGGCCACGTAGCCCGACGATCGCAGGCCGCGCGCGGTGCGCCCGGCCAGCCGCAGCAGCTCGCGGCGGATCACGTCCGGGTCGCCGATGTCGGTGGCGAACGTCTCCTCGGCGCCGATGCTCTTCTCCTGGACGCCGGTCGTCACCCTGCGCTCGTCCCGCCCCCAGGCCAGTGCCGACAGGTGCGCCGCGCTGCCCCGGCCCAGCTCCCGCTCGAGCGTGTCCAGCGGCGCATTCGCCAGGTCAGCCACGGTGCGCAGGCCGAGCCTGGCCAGCACCTTGCCGGTCCGCTCGCCGACCCCCCACAAGGCCGACACCGGAAGCGGGTGCAGGAAGTCCAGCACCCGGCCGGCCGGGATGACCAGCAGGCCGTCGGGCTTGCAGTGAACCGAGGCCAGCTTGGCCACGAACTTGCTCGTCGCGATGCCGACCGAGCAGGTGATCCCGAGCTGCCCGTGCACCTGGCGCCTGATCTGGCTGCCGATCGCGGCCGGCGGCCCGAGCCGCCGGACCGCACCCGACACGTCGAGGAACGCCTCGTCCAGCGAGAGCGGCTCGACCTCGGGGGTGACCGCCTTGAAGATCGCCATGACCTCCCGCGAGACAGCGCCGTACACGTCATGCCGCGGGCTGATGAAGACCGCGTGCGGGCAGAGCCGCTGCGCCCTGGTGACCGGCATGGCCGAACGGACGCCGAAGCCCCGTGCGATGTAGTTGGCCGACAGAACGACGCCGCGGCCGCCGGTGTGAGCCACGACGACCGGCTGCGCGGCGATCTGCGGACGATCCCTGAGCTCCACGCTCGCGTAGAACGCGTCCATGTCGATATGCAGGATGTGACAGCCCGTGTCGTCTGGCGCGCCTGCCTGATCCACTGTGCCTTCCAGCTGCGCTGGGACTCCCTGCTACCTGACTGTAGCCCGGGCTGCTGACAGCGGGCCTACTCGTCGGCGGGCTGGTCCGGCCCGGACGGCGCCAGCGTCGGCTTGATCTCCAGCAGGCGCGCGAGCAGCCCGTTGACGAACGCGGACGAGGACTCCGTCGACAGGTCCCCGGCCAGCACGACGGCCTCGCTGATCGCGACCGCTTCCGGCACCTCGGTACCCCACAGCAGCTCGTAGCTGCCGATCCGCAGGATGTTCCGGTCCACCGCCGGCATCCGGTCCAGAGTCCAGCCGCGGGCGTTCTCGGACAGCAGCCGGTCGATCTCTTCCCGGTGCGCCTGGACTCCCTGGACAAGCTCGATGGCGTACGCGCTGACCGGCGGCTCGCCCTGGATCGTCCTGGTCTCGAGCAGGCTCAGCGGCGGCTCCCGCCGGATCTCGGCCTCGAACAGGATGTCCAGCGCCCGCTTGCGCGCCTTACTCCGCGCAGCCATGGCTGCTCCTGACTGCTGCGCTCACGCGCGGCCGAGGTACTCGCCGGTGCGGGTGTCGACCCTGATCTTCTCGCCGGTGGTGATGAACAGGGGAACCTGGATCTGGGCGCCGGTCTCCAGCGCGGCGGGCTTGGTCCCGCCGGTGGACCGGTCACCCTGAAGCCCGGGGTCGGTCTGGCTGACGGTCAGCTCCACCGCTGGCGGCAGGTCCACGTAGAGCGGGACGCCGTCGTTGAACGCGACCGTGACCGTCTGCTCCTCGAGCAGGTAGTCGGCACCGCTGCCGACGGTCTCGGCCGGGATCCGCGGCTGGTCGTAGTCCTGCGTGTCCATGAACACGAACTCGTCGCCCTCGCGGTAGAGGTACTGCATCTCCCGCTTGTCGACGTTCGCGACATCGACCTTGACGCCCGCGTTGAACGTCCGGTCGACGACCTTGCCGCTCATCACGTTCTTCAGCTTGGTCCGCACGAACGCGCCGCCCTTGCCCGGCTTGACGTGCTGGAACTCCACGACGTTCCAGAGCTGGCCGTCGATGCTGAGGGTCATGCCGTTCTTGAGATCGTTCGTGGTGGCCACGTTGGTTGCTTCTCCTGCATGCTGGCGGAACCGCCGCGTCCAGGCACCCGGCCGGATCGGACGAGCGGCTAGAGGACGAGCAGTTCCCTGGTGATCGTGGTGAGCGGCTGAGCTGATCCCGCCGCCCCGGCTCCTGCGCGGACGACGAGCGTGTCCTCAATCCGGACGCCGCCCTCACCAGGCAGGTAGATACCGGGCTCGATGGTGATAGGAACCCGATCCGCAAGTATACCGGTCCGGTCGTACCCGATGATCGGTGCCTCGTGGATCTCCAGGCCGACTCCGTGGCCCAGCCCGTGGGCGAAATGCGCGCCGTACCCGGCCGCCTCGATCAGGTCGCGGGACACCGCGTCGAGATCACCGACGTCGGCCCCGGGCTTCGCCGCCGCCACCCCGGCCGCCTGCGCTTCGGCAACAATCTGGTAGATCTCGCACTGCCAGGCGGCCGGCTTGCCGATCGCGACCGTCCTGGTCATGTCCGCGTGGTACCCCCCGAACAAGGCACCGCAGTCGATCGTCACCAGGTCGCCGGAGAAGAACGGGCGGTCGCCGGGGACATGGTGCGGGATCGCCCCGTTCGGCCCCGATGCCACGATGCTGCCGAACGCCACGGCGTCGGCACCCAGGTCGATCATGGCCCGCTCCAGAGCCACCGCGTACTCGCGCTCGGTCACCCCGGGACGCAGCCGGTCAAGCACCGCAGAAAACGCCTCGCCGGTGATCGCGCACGCCCGGGCCAGGAGCTCGATCTCCGCCTCGTCCTTCACCATCCGCAGCTCGTCGATCGCCGCGCCGGCCGGCACCAGGTCAGGACCGGCCGAGCCGGCGCCGGAGCCGGTGATCGCCGTCAGCTCGCGATAACGCTGCACGGTCAGGTCCTGGTCCTCGAACGCGATCCGGCCCAGACCGCTGCCCAGGGCCCGCCGGACCAGCACGGCCGCCACATCCCGCTCGATCACGAGCTCGGTGTCCGGGCTCTCCCGCTGCGCCGTGCCCGCATACCTGGAGTCGGTCGCGAGCACCGCGGTGCCGTCGGCCGACAGCAGCAGCGCCGCGTTCGAGCTGACCAGGCCGGTGAGGTAACGGACGTTGACGCCGCTGGTGATCAGCGCGGCGTCGGCGCCGAGACCGGCGACCACGGCAGCGGCCCGGTCGCGGCGGGGAGGGTGCATCTGCGGCATACCCGAACTGTACGGCTGACGGCCTGCCGCATCCCCGCCCGACCCCGCCAGAATGGCACGGCTCACCATAAGCCGGAAACGATGGCGTATTTTCGGGTCATCAGCCGGCTGACCGCCGAAGAGGCCGGGAACCGGCGGTCACCAGGCCGCCGATCCGGCGGCTGATGAACTCCCGCTCGGCCGGGTGCGGCCCGGTGTCGAGCGCCGCCCGGTACGCGCTCAGCGCATCGGCCGGACGGTCGAGCTGGCGCAGCAGCTCGGCCCGGGCGATATGCAGCTGCGGCCACTGGTTCAGCCGGCCCTCGTCAGCCAGCCGGTCGAGGATGGCCAGCCCCGCCTGCGGCCCCTGCGCCATCGCGATGGCGACCGCCTGGTTGGCCATCACCACCGGAGTCGGCTCATACCGGACGAGCTCGCCGTACAGGGCCGCGATCTGCCGCCAGTCGGTCACGTCCGCCGCTGGCGAACCGGAGTGACAGGCAGCGATCGCTGCGTGCAGCTGATACGGTCCCGGCCGCCGCGACCGGAGCGCCTCCTCGATGAGCGCCTCGCCCTCGGCGATCTCGGCCCGATTCCAGCTGGTCCGATCCTGATCGGCCAGCAGCACCAGCGCGCCGTCGGAGTCCGTGCGAGCGGCTCGGCGGGCATCGGTGAGCAGCAGCAGGGCGAGCAGGCCGCGCACTTCTGGCTCGGATGGCAGCACCTGGGCCAGTGCGCGGGCCAGCCCGATGGCCTGCTCGCACAGCTCGCCGCGGATCAGCTCGGCGCCGCTGCTCGCGCGGTGCCCTTCGGTGAAGACCAGGTAGACAACGCGGAGCACCGCGTTCAGGCGTCCCGCCAGTTCCTGCGGGCCAGGGACGGCGAGGGATATCCCGGCCTGGCGGATCTTGCGCTTAGCCCGGACCAGGCGCTGCGCCATCGTCGGCTCGGCGACGACGAAGACCGCCGCCACCTCCGCCGTCGAGAGCCCGCACACCGACCTCAGCGTCAGCGCCACCCGGACGGCGGGGTCGAGCGCCGGATGACAGCAGGCGAAGATCAGCGCGAGCTCGTCATCCCCGATCGGCCCGCCGCGGGACGGGGCCGGCTGATCCGCGTCATCAGCCAGCCGGCGCCATGCGGCGGCCTCGCGCTCGGGCCGCAGCGAATCCCGCCGCAGCACGTCCACCGCCTTGTGCCAGGCCGTCGTGATCAGCCAGCCCCTGGGATTGGGCGGGATGCCGTCCCGCGGCCACTGCGTCACCGCGGCGGCGCAGGCCTCCTGCACCGCGTCCTCGGCGACCTCCAGGTCGCCGCCGCGGCGGGCAACGGCCGCGACCGCGCCCCACCAGTGCTCGCGCAGGACGGCATCGAGCCGGTCGTTCACCCGGCCGGCACCTGCACGACGGGCCGGATCTCGATCGATCCCTCGGTCGCGGCCGGGAGCGTCGCCGCCCACCTCAGCGCCTCGTCCAGGTCCGCGCACTGGACCAGGGTGAATCCGCCGAAGTGCTCTTTGATCTCCGCTGCCGGACCGTCGGTCAGCAGCACCTCGCCGTCCTTGACCCGCAGGGTCGTCGACGCGGCGGCGGGCTGCACGGGCGCGCAGTCGACCAGCACTCCGGCCCGCGCCATCGCCCCGGTCGCGGCACTCCACCGCTCGGTCATCGCGGTGGCCTCGGCCGTCCCCGGCTCGGGCAGCGGCCCGTCCGGGCCGTACAACAGGAACAGATACTTCATCGGACTACCTCCCGCTCACGCCAGCTCGGTCACGGCTGGCCCTGTCAGGTAATCGAAGAGCAGGCCCCCAGATCGACAGCCCCCGCGAGGTTCCACGAGATTACCGCTGACTCATGAGCCGACCCCCCGGGATCAGCCAGGCCGCGCCTGCTGGCCCGCGGGAGCGTGCTCGTGTCGCGGTGGCGGAGTCTCGTCGCCGATGATCACGCCGCCGCCCCGGCTCCAGGTCAGGTAGCGCCAGGACAGGTTGACCAGCGCGGTGATCCGGTTCCGGTGGCCGAGCAGCGTAACCAGGTGCAGGACCAGCCAGGCGAGCCAGGCGATGGTGCCCTTGATCTTTATCCGGGTCGGCAGCTGCACGACGGCCGACCGGCGGCCGATCGTCGCCATGATCCCCTTGTCCTTGTACCTGAACTCAGCGGTGTCCTTGCCCTGCATCAGCCGGCGGATCTGGGCCGCGGCGTGCGTGCCCTGCTGGATCGCCGGCTGCGCCAGCTGCGGCAGGGGGTTGCCCTCGATCAGCCCGATGTCCCCGGCCGCGAAAATCCGCTCGTCACCCTGCACTCGCAGGTCGGAGCCGGTCAGCAGGCGACCGCCGCGGCCGGTCGGCAGCCCGAGCGCGCTCATTCCGGCGGGCCCGGCCACGCCGGCCGCCCACACGGTGATGTCGCTGCGCAGCACCTCTCCCCCGGCCAGCACCACCTCATGCTCCCTGACCTCCTCGATCGCCGAGCTGAGCCGGACGTCGACACCGCGGCTCAGCAGCTGGTGCAGGGTGTACGCCCGCAGGGCCGGATCGAACGGCGCGAGCAGCACGTCGCCTGCCTCGACCAGCGTGACGTGCATCCGTTCCTGCCTGATCTCGGGGAACGTGGCGGGCAGGGCGATGTTGCGCAGCTCAGCGAGCGTCCCAGCGAGCTCGACGCCGGTCGCGCCGCCGCCTGCCACGGTGATGCGCAGCTCGCCGGACGGATCGGCGGTCAGGTACTCAAGCTCCGCCAGCAGCTCGTCGCGCAGCACGACGGCGTCATGACGGGTGTACAGGCTCAGCGCGTACTCCGCGGCGCCCGCGACGCCGAAGAACGCGGCCGACACCCCGGTGGTCAGGACCAGGTAGTCATAGCCGATCCGGGTGCCGTCGGCGAGCTGGACCTCGCGGCGCTCCCGGTCGACCCCGGTCAGCTCGCCGCGCCGGAACCTGGCCCGCCGCTTGCGCGCGACCGCCCAGAGCGGATAGGCGACATCGGCCGAGGTCAGCCCGGCCGTCGCCACCTGGTAGAGCAGCGGCTGGAAGGTGCTGTACGGATGCCGGTCGACCAGTGTCACGTCGGCTCCCGACCCCGCCAGCGCGTCCACCGCCGCAAGCCCGGCGAATCCTGCCCCGACGACGACGATCCGGGCGGCGGGCCCGTTCGGTGTCCTCACGCTCCAAGTCCTCCCCGCGCGGCTGCTGCCGCACCCGTGCGGCGATCAGCGCCCCGGTGCGCGACGCGGCTCAGGCGGCCATCTCCTTGATCTGCTCGATCAGGCGCAGCCGGTCCTCGTGCGTGCTGGCCAGCGGCTGCACGTTCAGCGTGGTGACGCCCGATTCCTTGTACGCGGCCAGCTTGTCAGCCACCTGCGACCGGGAGCCGATCAGCGAGATTCCCTCGAGCAGCGACCGCGGCACCAGCGCGGCCGCCTCGTCCTTGCGGCCGTCCAGGTACGCGTCCTGGATCGCGATCGCCTCGTCCGGGTAGCCGTAGTCCGAGGCCAGCTTGGTGTAGAAGTTCTGACCGCGCGCGCCCATCCCGCCGACGTACAGGGCCAGGACCGGCCGGCCGAGCTCGACCAGGTCCGCCACGTCGTCCCCGATTGCGAGCGTGGCCTGCGCGATCACGTCGAGCGCGGGCAGTGACGGGTCCCGCATGGCCGTGCCAGCCGCGAGCGCCGTGCCCCAGATATCCGCCGCCCTCTCCGGGTAGTAGAAGATCGGCTGCCAGCCCTCGGCCAGCTCGGCGGCCATCGCCGTGTTCTTCGGGCCGACCGCGGCGAGAATGATCGGAATCCGGTCCCTGACCGGGTGGTTGATCAGCTTGAGCGCCTTGCCGAGACCCGTCCCCTGCCCGGCGGGCAGCGGGATCTGGTAGTGCTTGCCGTCGTGCACCAGCCGCTCGCGCCGCCAGACGGCGCGGCAGATCTCGATGGTCTCGCGGGTACGGCCGATCGGCGCGTCGTAGGGCACGCCGTGCCAGCCCTCGATCACCTGCGGTCCCGAGACCCCGATGCCGAGGTTGAACCGGCCGTCGGAGACGTAGTCGAGGCCGGCCGCCGTCATCGCGATGAGCGTCGGGGTCCTCGTGTACAGCTGCATGATCCCGGAGGCCAGCTGCAGCCGCTCGGTCCTGGCCGCCACGTACCCGAGCTGGCTGACGGCGTCGTAGCTGTACGCCTCGGGCACGAAGACGATGTCCAGGCCGGCCTTCTCGTAGTCGGCGAGCTCGGTGACCGTCTCCGCGAAGCCGCCCGCGTAGTTGAGTGACATTCCGATGCGCAACTGGATCTCCCCGGGGACGGCGCTAAGCGGACCAAAAGCATCGTAGCTGGCGGCTCCTCAGCCGTCACCAGGCAGCATGTCGGCGATCGCGCGCAGCGCCAGCCGGTAGGAGCCGAACCCGAAACCCGCGATCGTCCCGTCCGCCACCGCGGCGACCACCGAGTTGTGCCGGAACGACTCCCGCGCGGCCGGGTTCGAGATGTGCACCTCGACCAGCGGCGCGGTTCTCATCGCGAGCGCATCGCGCAGCGCGTACGAGTAGTGCGTGAAGGCGGCCGGATTCAGCACGATCGGCAGCTGCCGGTCGGCTGCCTCATGCACCCACGCGATTATTTCTGACTCATCGTCGGTCTGCCGGAAGTCGACCGCCAGCCCAAGCTCGGCGGCCGTTGCCGCGCACGCCTTCCGCAGGTCATCGAGCGTCGCGGTGCCGTAGACGTCAGGCTCGCGGGATCCGAGCCGGGCCAGGTTCGGCCCGTTAAGCACGAGCACGGTCCGCATCTCACACCTCCGCGAACGCCTGGGCGAGCAGGTCCTCCGGCGGGTCGGCGAGGATGCCGGGCCTGGCCAGGCCGTCGAGCACCACCAGCCGCAGATGCCGGCCGCGCGTCTTCTTGTCGACCGACATCGCGTCCCGCAGGTCCGGCCAGGACCCGCTGCGGTAGCTGACCGGCAGGCCGACGGCGCCGAGTATCTCGCCGTGCCGCTCCGCCGTCGCCTGGTCGAGCCGGCCGGCCAGCCTGCCGACGGCCGCGGCGAACATCATCCCGAGCGCCACCGCCTCGCCGTGCGGGATCGCGTAGTCCTCGGCCCGCTCGATCGCGTGGCCGAGCGTGTGCCCGTAGTTCAGCATCTCCCGCTGTCCGGCCTCCCGCAGGTCGGCCGCGACCACGGCGGCCTTCATCCTGATCGCCCGCTCGACAAGCTCGCGCTCGTGCGGGCCGCCGGGTGCGGCGGCGCCGGCCGGGTCCTGCTCGATCAGGCCGAGAATCGCCGGGTCGGCGATGAACCCGGCCTTGATCACTTCGGCCATGCCGCTGACATACTCCCGGCGGGGCAGGCTGCCGAGCGCGTCCAGGTCGGCCAGCACGCCGGCCGGCGGGTGAAATGCGCCGACCAGGTTCTTGCCCGCCGCGATGTTGATCCCCGTCTTGCCGCCGATCGCCGCATCCACGATCGCGAGCAGCGTGGTCGGCACCAGGACCGCGCGCACCCCCCGCAGCCACGTCGCGGCGACGAATCCGGCCAGGTCGGTGACTGCCCCGCCGCCCAGCCCGATAATTACGTCGGAACGGGATATCCGGTGTACTGCCAGCCGCGACCACAACGCCGACGCCACGCCGATGTCCTTGGCCGCCTCGCCGGGCGGGACGGGCTCGGTGCGGACGGTGTAGCCGCCGGCGCCCAGGGCCTCCCGAGCCGGGCGGGCCAGGGACTCGAGACCCTCGGCATGGACGAGAACCACCGTCCTGGCCTGGTCGCCGACCAGCGCGGGCAGCTCGCCCGCGATGCCGTGCCCGACCACGACCTCGTAGGGACGCTCGCCGCCGACCCTGATCCTGGTGGCGCTCATGGCGGTCCGGCCAGGTGGTCGGCGACCTCGGCGGCGATGTCCGCCGGCTCGCGGTCGTCCGTGGTCACGGTGATCGCCGCGAGCCGCTGGTACACCGGCAGCCGCTGGTCGAGCAGGATCTTCAGCGTGGCCCGCGGGTTGCCGATCAGCAGCGGGCGGGCCTGGCTCAGGCCGACCCGCTTCGCGGCGGCCGCGAAACCCGTCTCCAGGTACACGACCGGCTGGCCGGCCAGCCTGGCCTGCGTCCTCGGGTCAAGGACGGCGCCGCCGCCGATGGCGATGACTCCGGTGCCGCTGTCCAGTGCGCGCTCGACGGCGGCGCGCTCGAGCTCCCTGAAGGCCGGCTCGCCGTCCTCGACGAAAATGTCGCTCACCGGCTTCCCCGCCGTCACCTCGACGTCGGCGTCGGTGTCGGTGAAGCCGACGCCGAGCATGGCCGCCAGCAGCGTGCCGACCGTGGTCTTGCCCGCCCCGGGCGGCCCGATCAGGATCGCGACGGGCCTCATCGGATCACCAGCGCCTCAAGGTAGCCAGCCAGGTTCCTGCTGGTCTCCGCGACGCTGTCGCCGCCGAACTTCTCCAGCGCGGCGTCGGCCAGCACCAGCGCGGCCATCGCCTCGGCGACGACGCCGGCGGCCGGGACCGCGGTCACGTCGCTGCGCTGGTTGATCGCCCTGGCGGGCTCGCCGGTGCGGACATCGACCGTCGCCAGCGCCCGCGGAACCGTCGAGATCGGCTTCATCGCCACCCGCACCCTGATCGGATCGCCGGTGCTCATGCCGCCCTCGATCCCGCCGGCCCGGTTGGTCAGCCGCCGCACTCCGCCCTGGCCTGGCTCGATCTCGTCATGCGCCTGCGAGCCGCGCCTGGCCGCCGTCGTGAACCCGTCGCCGATCTCCACGCCCTTGATCGCCTGGATGCTCATCATCGCCCCGGCCAGCCGGCCGTCCAGCCGCCTGTCCCAGTGCACGTGGCTGC
>JADGPC010000221.1 GCA_017882645.1 Streptosporangiales bacterium
CGACAGCTCTCGGAACCTGGCCGCTCCCGCCGCTCCGGACGCGAGTTCACGCAGCTGGCGGTCGAAGTCGTCCGGGCTCGGCGTCGCTGGGCTGTGTTCCATGGGCATGTACGCAAGTATGCCTCCCTGTACCCCCTGAGCGAGCCGGATGCCGCCGGCGTCGCCGGCGGCATCCGGGTGCCCGTTTCGTGACGGCTCGTCGACCCGGCCGTCGAGCACGCTGACGCCAGCGGTCTCGGCGTCAAATCGCGCCGCGGCACGCTACGATCACCGGCTAATGGGAACGATCCGGGTGGCGCTGGCCGAGGACAACGTGCTGTTGCGGGAGGGTATCTCCCGGCTGGTGTCGGCGAACGAGGAATTCGAGCTGGTCGGTACGGCGCCTGACCTGCCGCAGCTGCTTGCGCTGGTCCGAGAGCAGCGGCCCGACGTCGTCGTCACCGATATCCGGATGCCGCCGACCGGGACCGACGAGGGCATCCAGGCGGCGGCGTGGCTGCGCGCGAATCACCCGCTGGTGGGCGTGGTAGTGCTCAGCCAGTTCACCACCCCGTCGTACGCGATGGCGCTGCTCGAGCACGGGTCCGCCGGACGTGCCTACCTGCTGAAAGAACGGGTCGCCAGCGTGGACGAGCTGGCCAGGGCCATCCGCACGGTCGCGCAGGGCGGATCGGTGATCGATCCGCTCGTCGTCGACGAACTCGTCAGGTCACGGTCGGCTCAGTCGCAGCCCGGCCTGGCGGCGCTGACGCCCAGGGAGTCGGAGATCCTGGCCGAGATGGCGCAGGGCAAGACCAATGCCGCGATCGCGGCCGCCCTCATCGTCTCCGAGCGCGCGGTCGAGAAGCACACCAACTCGATCTTCATCAAGCTCGGCCTCAGCGAGGAGAAAGATCTCAACCGCCGGGTGAAAGCCGTCCTGCTGTACCTCGGCGCAGGCCAGGGAGGCTGACACCACCCCAGGTCCGGGTGTCAGTACCCTTCGCTAGCGGGCGTCCCCGTGCGAAGCTTGAGCCATGACCGCCCCGCATTCCGTGGTCATCGTCGATGACCAGGCGCCGTTCCGGCTCGCTGCCAGGGCGGTGCTCCGCAGGCTGAGCTGCTTCGAGCTCGCGGGCGAGGCCTCGAGCGGGGCGGAGGCGATCGAGCTGGTCGAGACCGTCCACCCTGAGCTCGTGCTGATGGACATCAACATGCCGGGCATGAGCGGGATCGAGGCCACCCGCCGGATCCTGTCCGCCAATCCGGACGTGGTGGTCTTCCTCTGCTCGACCTACAACGTGCAAGACCTTCCGTCCGACGCGGTCGACAGCGGGGCGAGTGCCTACGTCAGCAAGGAGAGCTTCGGAACCGAGACGCTGCGCAGGCTCTGGGCGGACCGCAGCTCGATCTCGTTCCCGACCGCATGAGCGGCGACCGCCGTCAGGCCGCGACTTGCTCAGGCCACCGGGATGGATCCGCTGATCATGGCGCCGTGGCCAGGCTCTGACTCCCAGCGGACGGTTCCCCCCACCGCGCCCAGGCGATCAGCCATATTCACGAAACCATGGCCCGACCGCGCTCTTACCTGGCTGAAGCCGGGGCCGTCGTCGCTGACCGAGAACAGCAGCCCGCCGGACTCCGTCCAGATCCTGACCCTGGCCGTCGCCTGCGGTGCGTGCTTGGCGGCGTTCTGCATGGCCTCGAGGCAGCAGAAGTAGATGGCGGTCTCGATCCCCTGGGAATAGCGGCCGATGCCGTCGGCGTCGACGCTGACCGGGATCGTGCATCGGACGGCTGCGGCGCGCAGCGCCTCGGCCAGCCCCGCGTCGGCCAGCAGCGGCGGATAGATCCCGTGCGCCAGCTCGCGCAGCTCGGAGATAGTGACCTGGACATCCTGGGCCAGCTGCGCCAGCATCTCCTGCCCGCCGGCCGGATCGTCGGCGATGATGTCGCGGGTCAGCCGGAGGTTCACGGCCAGCGCGACCAGATGCTGCTGCGCGCCGTCGTGCAGGTCCCGTTCCACCCGGCGCCGCTCCGCGTCGGCGGTCACGACGATGCGGGCCCGCGACTCCCGCAGCTCGTCGGCCTGCTTGCGCAGCTCGTCCAGGGTGGTCTGCAGGGCCGCGTCGAGCCGCATGTTGTGAAAGGCGAGTCCGGCCTGGCGGGCGAGGTCGGCCAGGACCATGTCCTCTTCGGCCGAGAACCCGTCGGCGTCGGCCGGGCGCTCGACCACGATGAGGCCGAGCAGGTTGCCCCCGTGGCTGATCGGCGCCACCCGCAGCTGTGCTCCTTCCCGGCCGGCGAGCAGGGCTGGCAGCCACACGGCGGCCCAGGCGCTGCCCGAGACGCCCGCTCCGGTCACGACCGGTCGCTCGCGATCGGTCAGCAGGATCGGCGGCCGGCTCGTATCAGGAACTGACACGGCGCGCTCGATGACGTCGCCGCTACCCGTATAGACCTGCGCGCTGGTCAGGCTCATCGTCCTGCGCAGCGACTCAGCCAGCTGGAGCAGCAGCTCGTCCATGGCCACGGCTCTGGTCAGCCGGCTGCCGAAGGTGCGC
>JADGPC010000222.1 GCA_017882645.1 Streptosporangiales bacterium
CAGGCCGTGCCCGCTCGGCCGACTTCGCCGAGGTCAGCGGCTTGTCCGTAGTCAGCGGACGGTCCGAGGCAAGCTCCGCCCAGTAGTCGACGTCGGAGAGCTCGTCCCATTCGTTGCTGGGCCAGTCCCCGTCGGCATCTTTCTTGCCGCGGCCCTGGCGGGGCTTCACCGGCGGCAGCAGCTCGCCGCGATCGGCGGCGGCGGCGTCGTTCTTGCGGCTGTCCGGCCTGGTACCGGGCCGCGTGGTGCTCCGCCGCTCGCGGTCATCGAGGTCGGTATCGCCCGTGTCCCTGGCGCCGCCCGCGTCCCTGCCGCTGAGACTGTCCCTGGTGCTGGCAGCCGGTCTGACGTCCGGGCGGTCCCTGACCTCGCGACCGTCTCGCCGGTCCCTGAGATCGCGGTCCTCGGCGCGGCCGAGCCGGTCCCTGCTGCCGCGGCCATCGTCGTCGAGATCATAATCCCGGCCCGCGGCCGGCATCCTGGTCGTCCGGTCATAGTCCGCCAGGCTGTGCTGGCCGCTTCGGCCGGCCGAAGCGCGGCCAGACCGGGCGCTGGCTGCGATCGGCTCGCTGATGTCGTCATCACCATGCCGGCCCGACCGGCTAGGACGCTGGTCCCGCGGCGGCAGCGATGCCCGCCCCGCCCGACCGTTCTGGTCGATGTCCTCGCGCCAGCCACGGTCATCACCGCCGCGACCGGCAGGCCGGTCAGAACCGCGGCCGACGGCGGCCCGGACGGCGCCAGGACGCTCCCTGTGCCGTTCGTCCGGCAGATCGTCGTCGTGGAGCCGGCGAGTGCGGGACTGCTGGTGCGGAAGGTGGCTGCCACGGCTGCGCGAACGGCCGTTCTCAGCTGGAACGTCGTCGTCGAAGTCGTCCTCGTCGTCGGCGCGGAGATAACGCACCCCGCTGTAGACGACTATCGCAATCAGGGCGATCACGGCTGCCAAAATGATCAGCACGGTCTTGGGCATCGCACCATCCATCGCGGGCTTATGGCCGTTAGGTGACGCTCGCTAGGCCCGCGCGGCCATTACGCGAGCCTCCTTGCTACCGCGAGCGTCCTGGACTGATCAGAAGCCAGGTGATTCGTTAAATGTCAATTGTGGCGGAGCACTATGGTCTGTGTCAGGAGATTCGAGAAGTTTAACCAGCTCTGTCTACTCTCAGTGATCTTCTCGCTACTAACCGGTCTTTACCGTGAGCCGTCCCACGCCGATCACGTGGCTGGCGATAGCTGACCAGGTCGCCCGGAGGCCAGAACCGTTAGGCAGCTTCAGCCAAGCGTTCAGCGCATAAACCGTGAATCGATATGTATGTAGTTCGTTGCCCTCGGGGCACGGCGGATCGTAGCGGGCCGTCCCGGCACTATTCTGTCCCTGCTTGGCACCCGGTGGCAGCCGGTTCTGCGCGATAGCAGTCGTGCTCGGGCTGATGTCGAACGCAATCCAGTAAACATACGGGGTGATCGGAGCCTGCCCGTCGTCCACGACGACCGCGAACGACTTGGGCTGCTGCGACAGGGCACCCGACCAGTACAGCGGCGGGCTCAGGCCCGCGCCAGCGCAAGTGTACTGCGGGGGCAGCTGGACATCGGTCCTGAACTCCGGACTCGTCACGGTCATCGATCCTGGAGCGACCAGCTTCGAGCCGCTCAGGCCGCCGAGCAGGCCGCATCCGCCGGCCAGCGGGAGCAGGACCGCCAGGGCCGCCAGCCTCACCAGCCCGCCCCAGCCTGGGCACCCTCTCCCGCGGAGGTAGTGACCCAACAGACGTCCCCTCACCAGGCTGTGGCCGCAAAGCATCGCGCGTCGGATCATACGCGCGAGTCCCGGCTAGTCAGGCTGCCTGGAGTTGCCGAACATGATCTCGTCCCAGGACGGCACCGACGACCGGCGCGACCGGCCGCCCGAGGCACGCCTGGCCGGGCGCGGGGGTGCGGCTGGCGGAGCGTCGTCGGCGGCCGGCCGCTCCGTCCCGGCTGGCGCGGCGGTCCCGCTGTCCTGCTGGCCTGCGCCGCCGGCGTCGCGGCCGTCCGCGGTCTGCTCAGACGGGTCAGCAGCGGCGGTGGCCGCCGCCGCTGACTCACGGGACTCCCGGCCCGCGGTAACCGTGCGGGCGGCGGCTGCGGACTGGCCGTCACCTGCCGGTACCGCTATCCGGGGCTGGCCGGCGACGTGCGGCTGGCCGGAGATCGGGGGCTGGCCGGCGCCTGCTGTCACCACGTCGGCAGGCAGCTGCCGGGACGGATGTACGGCGCGGCCGGCCGAGCGGTCCGGCACCGGCCGCTGGTCGGGCTGATGCGAGCCGGCCGCCCGCGATCCGATCGGCGTGACGGTCGCGGTTGCCGCGGCCCGCACCGCCGGGCGCGGCCCCGGCCAGTCGGCCTCGTTCAGGCAGAGCCGCATCGCCTCGTCGTCATCCGGTGTGACGTGCCTGCTCCGCGGGTCATACACCCACTCGGCCAGGTACATCCGGCCCGCGACCGTGTAGGCCAGCTGAATCTGCCAGCTGCCGTCCTGCCGCTTGCGCGAGTCCCAGTCGACCTCGTCGCTGCTGGCGCCGGCCTCCGACAGCCGCTCGGCCACGATCTCGCCAAGCCGCGGACCCGGACCCGACTCGCCGCGGCCGCGGACTGTCGCCTGCTGCGCCTCCTTCGCCCGGAACTCCCGCTCGGCCAGCACCGGGCCCTCGAACCTGCGGATTCGGTCGATGGGCAGGCCAGCAAGGTCAGCGATCTCCTCGGCCGTCTCGCCAGCACGGATTCGGTCCTGGATCTCCTTGGGTCGCAACGGACTCTCCACTTCGATCTCGTACTGAGCGAGCCGGGAGAACTGACCTCGCGCCACGGTCCTGAGCCGCTCATCGATGGGCAGCGCAAAGCGCCCGCTTCGGCCGGGAACCACGAGGACCGCGTAGCTGCCGTCCTCGCTCACTGCGACGAGTCGCAGCTCCTGCATCAGCGTCCCTTTCGCGCTGTCCTTTCGCACTGCCCCTCTCGGGCTGCCCGTTACCGAGGGCGAATGTCAATTCCTCCCCAGGACACGAGTCTGACTGGCCTGGACGCCAGTAGCCAGCACCCTCATCGGCATGTCCCGGAATTGCCCGCAGTTCTGCCCGCGGGTATGCGAGGCTGCATGCCGTGCGCGGCCACGCTCGTAGCCAGCACTGATGGGCAGAGTATTCACCCTGGCCGGCCGGGGTCCGCTGAACCGCGATAATCGCCCCGGATCAGGCTGGTCACGGCCTGATCAAGGAGCCGGGGCCGGGCTCTAGCCGCTGCGCTCGTCTACTACGCTCGCGGCCATGGACGTCGACGCCATCTTCCGCTCGATCGGCCGGTTCAGTGTTCGGTTCCGCTGGTCCATGCTGCTCGCCTGGATCATCGCCGCCATGGCGGCCGCCTCATTCCTGCCGAGCTTGTCGAGCGTCACCCAGAGCGACAACACCAAGTTCCTGCCGGCCAGTGCCCCCGTCGAGAAGGCCACCACGCTGGCCGC
>JADGPC010000223.1 GCA_017882645.1 Streptosporangiales bacterium
ATGCCGAGTACCAGGTCGACGACGCGGAGTCGCTCGACCGGGCGTTTCCTGGCTGGCGAGACCATCCGGCCCTCAGTGCCGACGGGCTGCTGAACCTGAACGGTGCCGACCACTCGCGGCTCCGCGGGCTGCAGACCCGCCAGTTCACCCACCGAAGGGTTCAGGCACCGGAGCCGGCGATCGCCCGCCTGACCGATTCGCTGCTCGGCACGCTGGCCGAGGGCGGTGCCGGCGGCCGGCTGACGGCCGAGCGCCGGGCCAGCCCGCGCGATGACCTGGTCAGCGAGCTGGTCGCGGCGGCGGACTCGCCCGGCGCCAGGATCAGCCAGCTGGAGCTGGTCGAGAACCTCATCCTGCTGCTGGTGGCCGGCTTCGAGACGACGACTAACCTGCTCGGCAACGGGCTGCAGATCATCCTGTCCGATCCGGCCGTCGGGATTGAGCTGCGGGCCGGGTCCGTGCCGCCCGCTGCGTTCGTCGAGGAGGTGCTGAGATACGACGCCCCGGTCCAGCAGACGGGCAGGCGACGCCGCGGCTCCGGGGCGCTCGCCGGAGTCGAGGTCGGGGCCGGCGAGCAGCTGGTGGTGATGCTCGGGGCGGCCAACCGTGATCCGCGCCGGTTCGCCGACCCGGACGCGTTCCGGCTCGGCCGGGCGGACGCCGGGTCGCTGAGCTTCGGAGCGGGCGTCCATTTCTGCCTCGGCGCGGCGCTGGCCCGGCTGGAGGGCGCGGCCGCCTTCCCGCGGGTGCTGCGGCGGTTCCCCCGGCTCGCGGCGGCCGGCCAGCCCGAGCGCCGCGCGGGACTGACCTTCCGCGGATTCGAGCGCCTTCCGGTCAGCCTCGGCTGAAGAGACGCGGCCGGTGCCGCTAGCTTTGCGGTGTGGCAGCCTACGAGGACCTCGACGTCGGGGACCGGACGGTCCGGATCACCAATCCGGAGCGGGTGTATTTCCCGGCTCGCGGCGAGACCAAGCTTGACCTGGCGCGCTATTACCTGTCGGTCGGTGACGGGATCGTGCGCGCGCTGCGCGAGCGGCCGTGCATGCTGCACCGGTTCCCGTCCGGAGTCAGCGGCGAGAAGGTGCACCAGAAGCGGATCCCGGCCGGCGCCCCCGACTGGCTGGAGACCGTGCGGGTCAGCTTCCCGCGCTACGGCAGGCACGCCGACGAGCTGTGCGTCACCGAGCTGGCCAGCGTGCTGTGGGCGGTGCAGATGTCGACCGTGGAGTTCCATCCGTGGAACTCCCGCCGCGCGGACACCGAGCGCCCCGACGAGTGGCGGATCGACCTGGACCCGATGCCGCGGTGCGGGTTCGACACGGTGCGCCGGGTTGCCCTGGTCACCCGGGAGCTGCTCGACGAGCTCGGTGCCGTCGGCTGGCCGAAGACGTCAGGCGGCCGCGGCCTGCACATCTACGTCCGGATCGAGCCGCGGTGGGGGTTCGCCGAGGTGCGGCGAGCGGCGCTGGCCTTCGCCCTCGAGGTCGAGCGGCGGGCCCCCGAGGACGTGACGACCACCTGGTGGCGCAAGGACCGCGACCCGGCCAAGCTGTTCGTCGACTACAACCAGAACGCGAGGGATCACACGATCGCGAGCGCGTACTCGGTGCGCGGGGTGCCGGAGGCGACGGTATCGACCCCCATCGGCTGGGACGAGATCGGCACCGTCGAGCCGCTGGACTTCACCATCGCGACGGTGCCGGCCCGCTTCGCTGAGCTCGGTGACCTGCACGCCGGGATCGACGACAGCGCCTACTCGCTGCAGACGCTGCTCGACTGGGCCGACCGCGACGGGCTGGACTAGCGGCGGGCTCCGCTCGCCGGCCGTCAGGCGCCGCTCGCCGGCCGTCAGGCGCCGAAGGCCGCGCGCGCGGCGGCGCCGCCGGACCTGGCCCGGTCCCAGTAGCCGTAGCTGCCCTGGTCGCGCAGCTCGCGGGCCGCCTGGGCGAGCCCGTCAAGCGCGCAGAACGCGAAGGCGCCGCCGACCGAGATCCGCTTGACGCCAGCT
Source organism: Streptosporangiales bacterium (assembly GCA_017882645.1). GTDB lineage: Bacteria > Actinomycetota > Actinomycetes > Streptosporangiales > Streptosporangiaceae > Chersky-822. Next base: position 2,009 of record JADGPC010000223.1, read on the forward strand.
CCGGCCAGCTCGGCGACCGGAGGCGTGCCCGGCAGCGCGAGCACGTTCACCGGGCGGTCGACCGACCTGACCAGCTCGGCGATCTCCTCCAGCTTGGTCACGCCAGGGGCGAACAGCACGTCTGCGCCGGCCTCCTGGTAGCTCTGCAACCTCGCGATCGTGTCGGCGAGGTAGGGCTTTCCGTGCAGGTAGTTCTCGGCTCGCGCGGTCACGACAAGATGAACAGGGCCGCCGTGGGCCACCTCGGCGGCAGCGGCCACTCGCTCGGCCGCCAGCGCCGGGTCGTAGATCGGGTCCTCGTCGCGGCCCGCGAAGTCCTCGACCGAGCAGCCCGCCAGCCCGGCGCCGAGCGCGAGCCTGACGGTATCGGCGACGCCGCCGGGGTCGTCGGCGAAGCAGTTCTCCAGGTCCGCCGAGACCGGCAGATCGGTGCCAGCCACGATCCAGGCGGCATGCCCGATGGCCTCATCGCGGGTCACCGACCCGTCCAGCCGCCCGAGCGTGGCGGCGAAGCCGCTGCTCGTGGTGGCGAGGGCCGCGAACCCGAGCGAGGCCAGCAGCCTGGCCGATCCGCGGTCCCACGGGTTGGGCATCAGCAGCGGCTGACCGGCCTGATGCAGGGCGAGGAAACGCTCGGCTTTGTCGGTCTGCGTAGGCATGTGGCCAACCTAGCGCGACTCCGACCTGGCGCCGCGGACCGGATCTGCGATGCGGGCGGTCAGCTACAGCATGTGCTCGTAGGCGGGCAGGGTCAGGAACTCGGCGTAGTCGTCGGCGAGCGCGACATCCTTGAACAGGCCAACGGCCTCGGCGTACTTGCCGGCGTCGTAGGACTCGCCGAGCGCGTGCGCGATCTTGGCCAGCTCCTCGTCGATGACCCGCTCCACCAGGTCCCTGGTGACCTGCGGCCCCTCAGCGAGATGGATGTCGTTGTGCAGCCACTGCCAGACCTGGGACCGGGAGATCTCCGCCGTGGCCGCGTCTTCCATCAGGTTGAAGATGGCCACCGCGCCCTGGCCCGCCAGCCAGCTGGCCAGGTACTGCAGGCCGACGCTGACGTTGTTGCGCAGGCCGGCCTCCGTGATCGTTCCTGGGGTGCTCGCCACGTCCAGCAGCTGGGCCGCGGTCACCCGGACGTCGTCGCGGAGCTTGCCGAGCTGGTTCGGCGCGTCGCCGAGCACGCCGTCGAAGATCTCGCGGCAGACCGGGACCAGGTCCGGGTGAGCCACCCACGAGCCGTCGAAGCCGTCCCGCGACTCGCGGGTCTTGTCGTCGCGCACCTTGGCCAGGGCAACCTTGTTGACCTCCGGATCGCGCCGGCTCGGGATGAACGCCGCCATGCCGCCCATCGCATGCGCGCCCCGGCCGTGGCAGGTCCTGACCAGCAGCTCGGTGTAGGCCCGCATCATCGGCGCGGTCATCGTCACGGCGTTGCGCTCGGGCAGCACGAACTCCCGGCCCCTGGTGCGGAACTTCTTGATGATGCTGAACAGGTAGTCCCAGCGGCCGGCGTTCAGGCCAGCGCTGTGCTCGCGCAGCTCGTAGAGGATCTCTTCCATCTCGAAGGCGGCCGGGATGGTCTCGATGAGCACGGTGGCCCTGATCGTGCCGCGCGGCAGGCCGAGCGCGTCCTGGGCCAGGTTGAAGGCGTCGTTCCAGAGCCTGGCCTCCAGGTGGCTCTCCATCTTGGCCAGGTAGAAGTACGGGCCCTTGCCCTTGGCCAGCTGGCGCTGCGCGCAGTGGAAGAAGTACATCGCGAAGTCGAACAGGCTGCCCGAGATGCGCTGGCCGTCGACCAGCACGTGCTTCTCCTCCAGATGCCAGCCCCGCGGCCGGACGACGATCGTGGCGAGCTGGTCATCGGGAGCAAGCCGGTAGTCCTTGCCGTCGCTGCTGGTGTAGTCGATGGTCCGGTCGAGCGCGTCCTTGAGGTTGAGCTGGCCGGTGACCATGTTGTCCCAGAGCGGGGTGTTGGCGTCCTCGAAGTCCGCGAGCCACACCTTGGCCCCTGAGTTGAGCGCGTTGATCGTCATCTTCTTGTCGGTCGGGCCGGTGATCTCGACCCTCCGGTCCACCAGGCCGAGCGCCGGCGGTGCGACGCGCCAGCTCCGGTCGGCCCTGATGTGCTCGGTCTGCGGCAGGAAGTCAAGCATCGCGCCCGCCGAGAGCTCCTCCTGGCGGGCCGCCCGGGCAGCCAGCAGCTCGGCCCGCCGAGGACCGAGCTCGCGCTGGAGAAGTGCCACCAGGTCCAGAGCCTGCGGCGTCAGGATCTCCTCGTACCGATCCCGGACCGGACCGCTGACCTCGATACCGTCGCCGTAGCTCATTCCTGGCTGCTCCTCCGTGCCGGCCGATACTGGCTTCCTGGCACATTCTCGCACCAGAACCGAGCCCGTCCCCGCCTGGGAACGAACTCATCAGGCCCGGGGCGCGGGCACAACCCGGGCCTGCGCGGTGTTATTCAAGTGACGACGCGGCCCGCTCGTGGCAGCATCGGATGACCGCCGAAAAGCGGCGGTCCCGTTCTGGATGGCAGATGACAGCAAAATCTGACGAATTCAACGACTACACCGACGATGCTCCGGACAGCTACGATCCCGGTCAGCTTGACCTGGAGGACCGGCACTCGCTGCGCCGGGTGGCCGGCCTGTCGACCGAGCTCCAGGACGTCAGCGAGGTTGAGTACCGGGCGCTGCGCCTCGAGCGCGTCGTCCTCCTCGGCGTCTGGACCGAGGGAACCATCGGGCAGGCTGAGCACTCGCTGCGCGAGCTCGCGCTCCTGGCCGAGACGGCCGGCTCGGAAGTCCTCGACGGCCTGACCCAGCGCCGGAGCAGGCCGGACGCGTCGACCTATGTCGGCGCGGGCAAGGCCGCCGAGCTTGCCGAGCTCGTGCAGGCGACCGGTGCGGACACCGTCATCTGTGACGGCGAGCTGACGCCGAGCCAGCTGCGCAAGCTGGAGGGCGTCGTGCGGGTCAAGGTCATCGACCGGACGGCACTGATCCTGGACATCTTCGCTCAGCACGCCAGGAGCAAGGAGGGCAAGGCTCAGGTCGAGCTGGCCCAGATGCAGTACATGCTGCCCAGGCTCCGTGGCTGGGGTGAGTCGCTGTCCAGGCAGGCCGGAGGCCGGGTGGCCGGCGGCGGCGGCATCGGGACCCGCGGTCCTGGTGAAACCAAGATCGAGACCGACCGGCGGCGGATCAGGACCCGGATAGCGAGGCTGCGCCGCGAGATCGCCGACATGTCCGTCGGCCGCGGCGTGCAGCGCGGCCAGCGCCGCAGGCGCGAGATCCCGTCCGTCGCGATCGCTGGCTACACGAACGCAGGCAAGTCCAGCCTGCTCAACCGGCTGACCGGCGCTCACGTCCTGGTCGACAACTCGCTCTTCGCGACGCTGGATCCGGCTGTCCGCAAGGCCAGGCTGCCGTCAGGAGTGCCGTTCACGCTGACCGACACCGTCGGATTCGTCCGGCACCTGCCGCATCAGCTGGTCGAGGCGTTCCGGTCGACGCTGGAAGAGGTCGCCGACGCGGACCTGATCGTGCACGTGGTGGACAGCTCTGACGCTGACCCGCGGTCGCAGATAGCCGCCGTGCGCGAGGTGCTGGCCGAGATCGGCGCCCGTGACGTGCCCGAGCTCGTGGTCTTCAACAAGGCCGACGCCGCGGACGGGCTCGAGCTCAAGGGCCTGCAACTGGCCGAGCCGCAGTCGGTGGCCGTGTCGGCGCGGACCGGTGACGGGCTGCCTGCCCTGCTGGCCGAGATCGAGCGGCTGCTGCCGCGGCTGAGCTGCGAGGTCAGCGTCGTGGTGCCGTACGCTCGCGGCGACCTTCTGGCCCGCGCCCATCAGGAGGGCGAGGTACTGGGGGTCGAGCACACCGACGCCGGGACCCATCTCTCCGCGCGGGTTCCGCCCGGTCTGGCGGCCGAGCTTGACCGGTTCGTCGTGGCGGCCGATTCGGCCTGATTCGCGGATCATGTCTTAGACCACTGAGTCACGCGATGACACTGGTACTGCATTGAGTAGTGCAATAGCGTCTCGCAACCGATATGGTATGGGCGTTCCCGTTGAGCTGCGGCCTTCTGGCCGCATACCGCTAAACGATGACCAGCCGCCGCCAGCTCTGGCGTCAGGCCTGAGTCATGGCAGGTGGGGGGCATGGCAGCGACCAGGGCGTCGGCTTACGTGCTGATCGGGCACGGTGTCCGGGCATGACTTTCCGTCTCCTTACCAATATCGGCCGGTTGTGGACCGGTTCTGAGGTATGGAGTAATGCTGCAATTTTGATGCAGAATGATCGAATTGCCTGGGCCGGACCAGCCTCGCAGCTGCCGCCCAGCCTGCCGGGCATCATCGAGGACATCGTCGACGTCGATCATGTCGAGAACCTCGGCGGGGCCCTCGTCACGCCTGGGCTGATCGACGCCCACACGCACCCGGTCTATGCCGGGAACCGGTGGGCCGAGCTCGCGATGCGCTCCGGCGGGGCGTCGACGAGCGAGATCATCTCCGCGGGCGGCGGCCTGAACTCGACCGTCACGGTGACCAGGGGAACTGACCCGTGGACCCTGTGCAACCACGTCAGGGGCCGGATGCGGGACTGGCTGCTGAGTGGCACCACCACGATCGAGGCGAAGACCGGCTACCACCTGACCAGGGACGGCGAGCTGGCTGACGTGCGGCTGCTGCGCTCCCTGGAGGATGAGTCGGCCATGCCGCGCGTGCACGTCACCTTCCTGGCGGCGCACAACTTCCCGCCCGAGTACTTCGGCCGGCGAAACGACTACGTGGACGCGGTCAGCTTGTGGTGCGCGGACGCGGCCGCCGCCGGAGCTGACAGCATCGATGTCATGTGCGAGGACGGGCGATTCAGCGAGCCGGAATCGCGCTGGATCCTGAACGCCGGACGGACCGTCGGCCTGCTGCCGCGGCTGCACGCGAACGGTGACTCGCGGTATGGCGCGGCGAAGCTGGCTGCCGAGCTTGGCTGTGCCTCCGCTGACCTGCTGAACGGGGCGGACGACGACGATGTCGCGGTGCTGGCCAAGGCCGGCGTCACCGCGGTGGTCTGTCCGGCCAGCCCGGCCGAGAACGGGCGAACCCCGCCCGTCCGGGCTCTGCTTGACCGGGGCGTGATGGTGGCGCTGGGGACCGGGCACTCGCCGGGAACGAACGGCATCACCTCGATGCCGCTGGTGGTCACCCTGGCCGTCGCCAATTTCGGGATGAGCGTGACCGAGGCGCTCCGGGCGGCGACGGTCGGCGGCGCGCACGCCCTGCGCGCGCCAGACCGCGGCGCGACGACCCGCGGCAGGCTCGCTGACATCGTTGCGTGGGACGCCGATCACGAGGGTGCTTTCGCCTGGTCGTACGGGCTGAGGCCGTACAAGGTCTGGCGCGGCGGCGAGCCCGTGCAGGTCTAGGCTGGTTGGCCGGGCCAGGCGCCAGCGAGTTCTTGGCGGCGCGACCAGCGACGGGATCAGTGGCCGTCGTGACCGACTCCACCGCCAGCCTGCCGGACGGGCAGGCCCGGTCCGATCGCGTGGCCGTCGTCCCGCTGCGGCCGGATGGCGAGCGGGCCGGTGGCCGGCGGCCCGCTGGCGGGCCAGCCCGGATCCGCCGGACCGTCTACCTGGCGGAGGCAGGGCTGGCGATCCTGGCCCACGCCGGGCCGGGAATGCTCGGCGTCACTGTGGCGCCGCACACAGCACGGCGGTAACCGTGGCATGCTGCGGTCATGGCCACACAAGCAGCGCGATCTCGGCCAGGCGCCGGGCCAGCGGGCCAGCCCGCGCGGGGCCACGCCCCGGTCACCGTCATTGTCGGCGAAGAGGAACTGCTGGTCGAGCGGGCGGTCGCCGCCGTGCTCAGGCCGACGATGGCGGCGCCGGACGCCGAGACCGGGCCAGGTCCCGACGTGCACGACGTCCGCGGCGCGGAGCTGACTGCCGGCGAGCTGAGCATGCTGACCGCCCCGTCCCTGTTTGGCGGTGACTGCGTCGTGATCGTCAGGGCCGCGCAGGACGCGAATTCGGCGGTCGCGGCCGAGCTCGGGCAGCTTGCGGCGGCCATGCCGCCAGACGTGGTGCTTGTCGTCACGCACGCTGGCGGAGCCAAGGGCAAGGCAGTGCTGGCCGCGCTGATCAAGGCTGGCGCCAGGCGAGTGGACTGTCCGAGCATCCGCAGGTTCGGCGAGCGGATGGACTTCCTGCGCACCGAGCTCGGCCGGGCCGGGCGGAAGGCCGACGACGGCGGCTTGCGGGCCCTGATCGACGCGGTAGGAACGGAGCTGCGGGACCTCGCCGCCGCCTGTGATCAGCTGGCGTCGGATACGACCGGCGTGATCACGGCGCAGGTCGTGGCGCGGTACTGGCGCGGCCGCGCGGAGGCGACCGGCTTCAGCGTCGCCGACCGGGCACTGGAAGGAAATCTGGCCGATGCCCTCGCCCAACTTCGCTGGGCGCTGGCGATCGGAACCGCCCCCGTCCTGATCACGAGCGCGCTGGCACGAGGTATCAGGACGCTCGGGCAGGTAGGAACCGCGCGGGGCAAGGGGGCGGACGCGCTGGCGGCCGAGCTAGGGATGCCGGCCTGGAAGGTCGACAAGGTCCGGCAGCAACTGCGCGGCTGGAGCTCAGCCGGGCTGGCGCGGGCGCACTCGGCCGTCGCCCAGGCCGATGCCGAAGTCAAGGGCGAGGGCGCGAGCGCTGGCTATTCCCTGGAGCGCGCGCTGCGCGTGATCGTCGAGTCGCGGTCGGCCGGCCGCTAGTCCCCGCTGCCGCGGGCGCAGCCCCAGCGAGTGGTCCACCCGCCCGAGCGGCCGCGGCCGCTCGGGCGCTCAGCCCTTGATCGACGCGACGTGCTTGGCGAGCGCGGACTTCCGGTTAGCGGCCTGGTTCTTGTGGATGACACCTTTGCTGGCGGCCTTGTCCAGCTTGATGTAGGCGGCGCGGAGCGCCTCGCTGGCCTTGTCGGCGTCGCCGGAATCGGCGGCCTCGCGGAAGCTGCGAACCGCGGTCTTCAGCGACGACTTGACGGCCTTGTTCCGCTGCCTGGCCTTCTCGTTCTGCTTGTTGCGCTTGATCTGGGACTTGATATTCGCCACGCGTATGCCTCGCTACTTTCTTCATGGTGGGTCTGGGTATGCCCGGCGCGAGCCGACGGCGCGGAAGCACCCGGCCTGGTTAGGTGCGGGCATGCGGGCAGCCGAACAAGAAGAATATCCGAGATCGGGTCGTGGGCTCAAACCAAGGCCGATCTTGGTGTGCGCGGTTCCCTGGCGCTGAGGTCCTCCTCGACCCGAGACCTTGACGGTAACGCCCGCGTCATGCCCATTTGTCCGGTTCAGCGGCGCGATCGCCGACACCGTGCGCGACTTTTCATGACTTTGCGCTAATCTAGCGCCCGATTTATGGGTTCGCGCGAAGTCTGCGCCGCGCAAAGTAATTGAAATGTGCTGAGCAGCAGCCCAGCCGACGCGGCGGACCGCCTGGCGCACGCGGATGGACCAGCCGGGCGTTGCGGGCTGGCTGCTGGCATGGGCATCGCCGCGGGCATGCGACCATAGACGGCGACGAGCAACTACTGGCTGAGGCGTCCCGGATCCCCGGGACCATGATCGTCAGCGGGCCGGAGCCGCGGCCAAATGGGCCCGGAGAACGGGCCGCGCGGTTCCCAGCCTCAGGTAAGTCGCGAACCTATACCGAGCGGATGACTGTGCCACCAATGTCCGACCCGACCCGAGCGGCAGCGCCAGCGCCTGTGAGCGTCAAGGCCGCCGCGGCGGCCGCGGCAGCGCTGCCGCAGCCGTCGCGGACCGATCAGGCGGTGATCAGGAATTTCTGCATCATCGCTCACATCGACCACGGCAAGTCGACGCTGGCTGACCGGATGCTGCAGCTCACCGGGGTGGTCGGCGACCGGCAGATGCGGGCGCAGTACCTGGACAGGATGGACATCGAGCGGGAGCGCGGCATTACGATCAAGAGCCAGGCGGTGCGGCTTCCCTGGCGCGGCACCGACGGCCAGGACTACGTCCTGAACCTGATCGATACTCCTGGCCACGTTGACTTCTCCTACGAGGTGTCCAGGTCCCTGGCCGCCTGCGAGGGCGCGATCCTGCTGGTCGACGCGGCCCAGGGGATCGAGGCGCAGACCCTGGCCAACCTGTACCTCGCGCTGGATGCCGACCTGACCCTGATCCCCGTGCTGAACAAGATCGACCTGCCCGCCGCCCAGCCGGAGAAGTACACCGAAGAACTGGCCAAGATCATCGGCTGCGAGCCGTCGGACGTGCTCCGGGTCTCGGCCAAGACCGGCGAGGGTGTCGGCGACCTGCTGAACGCCGTGGTCGCCCAGGTGCCGCCGCCGGCCGGGAAGCTGGACGCGCCTGCCAGGGCGCTCATCTTCGACTCGGTGTACGACACCTACCGCGGTGTCGTCACCTACGTCAGGATGATGGACGGCAAGCTTTCGCGCCGGGAGCGGACGCTGATGCTGTCCACCGGGGCGGTGCACGACACCCTCGAGGTCGGGGTCATCTCACCGGAGCCGGTGCCGTCTGACGGCCTGGCGGCTGGCGAGGTCGGCTACCTGATTACCGGAGTCAAAGACGTCCGGCAGGCCAGGGTCGGTGACACGGTCACCAGCGCCGCGCACCCCGCGACCGAGGCGCTGGCCGGCTACGCCCATCCCAACCCGATGGTGTTCTCCGGCCTCTACCCGGTCGACGGCGACCAGTACCCGGACCTGCGCGACGCGCTGGACAGGCTGCAGCTGAACGACGCGTCGCTGGTCTACGAGCCGGAGACGTCGACGGCGCTCGGGTTCGGGTTCCGCTGCGGCTTCCTCGGCCTGCTGCACATGGAGATCATCAGGGAGCGGCTCGAGCGCGAGTTCGACCTGTCGCTGATCTCGACCGCGCCGAACGTGGTTTACCGGGTCGTGATGGACGCCGGCGCCGAGGTGATCGTGACGAACCCGAGTGAGTTCCCGAGCGGTCCGGGCGGAGTGGCGACCAAGACGGGCGTCATCGCGGCGGGCAAGATCGGCCAGGTCTTCGAGCCGGTCGTGCGGGCCACCGTGCTGGCGCCTTCGGACTACATCGGCGCCATCATGGAGCTGTGCCAGTCCCGGCGCGGCGTGCTGCTCGGGATGGAGTACCTGTCGGCTGACCGGGTCGAGATCCGGTACACGATGCCGCTGGCCGAGATCATCTTCGACTTCTTCGACCAGCTCAAGTCCCGCACCAGGGGCTATGCGTCGCTCGACTACGAGCCGGCCGGCGAGCAGGAGGGCGACCTGGTCAAGGTCGACATCCTGCTGCAGGGCCAGCCAGTCGACGCGTTCAGCCAGATCGTCCACGCCGACAAGGCGCGCGAATACGGCCTGGCGATGACGGCGCGGCTGAAGGAGCTGATCCCGCGGCAGCAGTTCGAGGTTCCGATTCAGGCCGCCATCGGCGCGCGGATCATCGCCCGCGAGAACATCAGGGCGCTCCGCAAGGACGTGCTCGCCAAGTGCTACGGCGGCGACATCACCAGGAAGCGGAAGCTGCTCGAGAAGCAGAAGGAAGGCAAGAAGCGGATGAAGACCATCGGCCGGGTCGAGGTCCCGCAGGAGGCCTTCGTCGCCGCGCTGACCGCGGACCTGGGCGGCGAGCGAAAGTCATGATCGACTGCGGCCGCTGAGAGTCGCCGAGGTCGGGCCGTCGCGTCGGCTTGCGAACAGGCTGCGACCGGCCGGCCGTGACAGCAGGCTTACGGCACCCCGGGGACCTGCACCTGGTTCGGCGTCGGGTGCCCGGCCGCGACGACGAGGACGGCGATCAGGATGACGGCGATAACCGAGAGCGCCAGGCCGACGTAGCCCAGGATCAGCCCGGCCAGGGCCATCCCCGCGCCCTGCTCGCCCGTCTGCCGGATCTGGCGGCGCGCGATATGGCCGAGCACGACGGCCGGGATCGTGCCCAGCAGCCAGAAGCCGAAGAACTGGGCGATCCCGCAGATCATCGCGGCGATGGCCATGCCGTTGGTTCGCTGGCCGCCGGGATAGCCCTGCGGCGGGTACGGATAGGGCTGCGGCGCCTGCCCGGCCGCCCCGGCCGCCAGGTCGGTGGTCAGCGCCGTCAGCTGGTCGTAGGTCTGGGCGTTGACCAGTGCCGTCGAGCGGGCGTCGAATTCCGGCCAGCTCAGACGGCCCTCGGAGTACGCGTTCTGGAGAACTGCCCCCGCGTGGTCGCGATCCGCGTCCGTGGCCCGCATCGAGCCGAAGCTGCCTGCTGTCATTGCCGTATCCGTTCGCTCACGGTCGGTTCACCGGACTATGGCGACAGCTTAAGCGACCGGACGCCGAATGCTGCGCCCGGCGGTGGTGCGTCCTGCTCTTTCAGCGGCCCGCGAGGGCGGCGGCGATCCCGGCGACGAGCAAGATCGGGAGCAGGACACCCACGTAGCCCATGATCAGGCCGGCCAGCGCCATCCCGTCGCCCGCCTCGCCGGTCTCGCGGATCTGGCGGCGCGCGATGTGGCCGAAGACGATCGCGGGGACGCCGGCCAGGAACCAGAAGAAGATCTGGCCGATGCCGCACACCATCGAGGCGACGGCCATCGAGTTGGTTCGCTGCCCCGTCGGGTAGGAACCCGGCCGGTAGGGAACCGGCTGGCGGAGGTCGACCGTGAGGGCGCTGAGCTGATCGTAGGTCTTGGCCTGCATCAGGCTGGTCGACCTCGTGTCGAACTCTTCCCAGGTCAGCCGGCCGTCCGCGTACGCCGCCTGGAGCAGCGTGTGCAGGACGTCGCGGTCGGCGTCGGTGGCCCGCATCGAACCGCTGCCGATCGAACGGTAACCGCCAGTTGTCATCGGCTCCACGTGCCCACCCGGCCTCGCCTCCGAAAACACCACGCTCCCAGACTATCTCCACTGTCGGCTAGCCTGCGGTCATGGCAACCGCGCGGATCATTTCGGTGAACACAGGCGCCGTCCGGGATCTGGTCATCGGCGGGAGACCGGATTGCAGCGCGATCGACAAGCGCCCGGCGGCGGGGCCGGTGCGGGCCGGGCGGCTCGGCCTGGGCGGCGATGAGCACGGCGACACCGAGAACCACGGCGGCCCGGAGCAGGCGGTCTACGCCTACGCCAGGGAAGATCTCGACTGGTGGACCGAGCAGCTGGGCCGGGAGCTGCCGAGCGGAGCCTTCGGCGAGAACGTCACCACGGCCGGGATCGACGTCAGCGCGGCCCTGATCGGCGAGACCTGGCGGATGGGCCAGGTCATTGCCCAGGTCACGTCGCCGCGCATCCCGTGCGAGACGTTCAAGGCCTGGACCGGCGAGGATCACTGGGTCAGGCGGTTCGCCGTCGCGGGGCGCCCTGGCGCGTACCTGCGGGTGCTGACCGAGGGCGAGCTGGCCGCCGGGGATGACATCGAGGTGCTGGCACGGCCGGAGCAGCAGGTCACCGTGGCCGAGTCGATGGTGGCGTACTACGGCGACGCGGACCTGATGCGCAAGCTGCTGACGGTGCCGGGGCGGGGCGCGAAATGGGACGCGATCGCCGAGCGGGTGCTGGGGCGGATGACGGCGTGACGGCTGCCGTGATCATTCCGCGGGCCGGCTGAGCATGCCAGGCAGACCGCCCGACGGGACGCCCGTGCCACCGGACGGACGGCTGGAGCCTGCCGCGCTCGACCGGCTGGGCACGGTCCCGTTCGGGATCTATGTGCATGTGCCGTTCTGCAGCACTCGCTGCGGCTACTGCGACTTCAACACCTACACCGCCGCGGAACTGGGCGGCGGGGCGTCCCGGGACAGCTACGCGGGCCTGGCCATCTCCGAGGTCAGGCAGGCCCGGGCGGTCCTCGGGGCGGATGCGCCGCAGGTCAGCACGGTGTTCTTCGGCGGCGGGACGCCGACGCTGCTGCCGCCGGCCGACCTGGCCGCCATCCTGGCCGCGATCGGAGCCGAATTCGGCCTCGCGCCGGGTGCCGAGGTGACCACGGAGGCCAACCCGGAGAGCGTGGACCAGCCGGCGCTTGCCGCGCTGCGGGCGGCCGGGCTGACCAGGATCTCGCTCGGCATGCAGAGCTCGGCCGAGCACGTGCTGAAGGTCCTGGACCGCGCTCACTCGCCGGGGCGAGCGGAGCAATGCGTGGCATGGGCGCGATCGGCCGGATTCTCCCATGTGAGCCTGGACCTGATCTACGGCACGCCCGGGGAGCGCCCGGCCGACTGGACGCGATCCGTGCGGCGCGCGATCGAGGCGGGACCCGATCACATCTCGGCTTACGCGCTGATCGTCGAGGAAGGGACCAGGCTCGCCGCCAGGGTCAGGCGCGGAGAGCTGGCGCCGCCCGACGACGACGAGATGGCCGACCGCTACCTGGCCGCCGATGACCTGTTCGCGGCCGCCGGGCTGGGCTGGTACGAGATCTCGAACTGGGCCGCCGGGCCTGACTCGGTCTGCCGGCACAACCTGCTGTACTGGTCGGGCGGCAACTGGTGGGGCGTAGGACCAGGCGCGCACAGCCACGTCGGCGGTACCCGCTGGTGGAACGTGAGGCACCCGGCCGCCTACGCGGGCCGGATCATGGCTGGCGCCAGTCCCGGCCAGGCCAGGGAGATCCTGACCGGCAGCGAGCGCCGGACCGAGCGGATCATGCTGGAGACCAGGCTGGCCACAGGCTGCCCGCTGGCCGGGCTGGGGGCGGCAGGGCGGCGCGCGGCGTCGGCCGCGGTCGCGGACGGGCTGGCCGAACCTGGCGCGTTCGAGGCGGGCCGGGTCGTGCTGACGGCGACCGGCCGGCTGCTGGCCGACGCCGTGATCCGCGACCTGACGGAGTAACTCGCCGGCCCGGAGGTAACTGCACGGTGACTTGACGGGCGTGTCCCAGTATCGTTCGGCCATAGACTTGGCACTCGGGCTAATCGAGTGCCAGGGGAGGTGACCACGTGCTAGATGACAGGAAGATGGCGGTACTGCGCGCCATCGTCGAGGACTACGTGTCCACCAACGAGCCGGTCGGCTCGCGGGCCCTGGTCGACCGGCATAACCTTGACGTGTCTCCCGCAACGATCCGCAACGACATGGCCGTGCTCGAGGAGCAGGGGTATATCGTCCAGCCGCACACCAGCGCGGGACGGATACCGACCGACAAGGGCTACCGGCTGTTCGTCGACAAGCTGTCTGCCATCAAGCCGTTCTCGGCTGCCGAGCGGCGCGCGATCGAGACCTTCCTGGCCGGCGCCTATGACCTCGACGAGGTCGTCATGCGCACGGTCCGGCTGCTGGCCCAGCTGACCCGCCAGGTCGCTGTCGTCCAGTACCCGTCGCTCAGCAAGTCGGCCGTCCGGCATGTCGAGCTGGTGCCGCTGACCGAGCGGCGGCTGCTGCTCGTGCTGATCACCGACACCGGCCGGGTGGAGCAGCGGGTGGTCGAGCTGCCCGCCAGCTTCGACGAGGACTCGATCATGCAGCTGCGCGCGGTGCTGAACGCGTGCCTGGACGGGCGGAAGCTGACCGACATCGCGACCGTCGTGGCCGACCTGCCCGAGCGGGTCGAGCCGAGGGAACGAGCCAACGCAGCGGCGGTGTTCTCGGTGATACTGGAGACACTCGTGGCGCGGCATGAGGAGAAGATCATCGTGGGCGGTGCGTCCAACCTGACCGCGGCCGACTTCTCCCAGGGCCTGCGCCAGGTACTCGAGGCGCTGGAGGAGCAGGTCGTCCTGATGCGCCTGCTCGGCGAGTCCGACGACCAGTCGTCGGTTACCGTCAGGATCGGCGCGGAGAATGATGTGCTCGGCCTGCGCAGCACCTCGGTCGTGGCCGTCGGCTACGGCTCGGCGGACCGGCCGCTGGCCAAGCTGGGCGTGGTCGGCCCGACCAGGATGGACTATCCGACAGCAATGGGGGCGGTACGCGCAGTGGCACGGTACACAGGTCAGATCCTGGCGGAGTCGTAGGGGATGAGCGTGACAACCGACTACTACGCCGTCCTCGGGGTGCGCAGGGACGCGAACGCCGAGGACATCAAGAAGGCCTACCGGCGGCTGGCCCGCGAGCTGCACCCGGACGTGAACCCCGATCCGGTCACCCAGGAGCGGTTCAAGGAGATCACCCAGGCCTACGAGGTCCTCTCCGACCCGGACAAGCGCCAGATGTACGACCTGGGCGGAGACCCGTTCGCGCCCGCCGGCGCGGCTGGCGGATTCGCCGCCGGGTTCCCGTTCAGCGAGATGATGGATGCCTTCTTCGGCGGCGGAACGACCGCGCGCGGACCGCGCAGCCGGGCACGGCGCGGCCGTAACGCGACCATCAGGGTGGACCTTGATCTCTCCGAGTGCGTTTTCGGGGCCACCAGGGAGCTGACCGTGGACACCGCGGTGGTCTGCCCGACCTGCTCAGGCGAGGGCAGCGCGCCTGGCAGCCATCCGAGCACCTGCGAGGTCTGCAACGGTCGCGGTGAGGTCAGCCAGGTGACGAGGTCGTTCCTCGGCCAGGTCATGACGTCGCGTCCCTGCCCGGGCTGCGGCGGCTTCGGCACCGTCATCCGCAAGCCGTGCCCGGAGTGCGACGCCGACGGGCGGGTCAGGACCCGGCGCACCGTCAAGGTCAGGATCCCGGCCGGCGTCGAGGACGGCACCCACATCCAGCTGGCCGGCGAGGGTGAGGTCGGCCCGGGTGACGGCCCGCCTGGCGACCTGTTCCTGGAGATCGTGCAGCGGCCGCACCAGATCTTCGAGCGGCACGGCGACGACCTGCACTGCACGCTGACGATCCCGATGACGGCGGCCGCGCTCGGCGCGACCCTCCAGATCCAGACCCTGGACGGCCCGGCCAATATCGACATCAGGCCCGGCACCCAGTCCGGGCAGGCGATACCGCTGTACGGTCAGGGGTCCTCGCACCTGCACGGGCCGGGCCGGGGCGACCTGGTCATCCACGTGACGGTCGAGACCCCGGTCAAGCTGGAGCCCGAGCAGGAGGAACTGCTCAGGCAGCTGGCCAGGCAGCGCGGTGAGGAATCACCGCCCGGCCGGTTCTCGCCGGGAGAGCAAGGGTTCTTCTCCCGGCTGCGTGACGCCTTCAACGGCCGCTAGAGGGCGTCTAGTGAAACTTCGCGGCCGCCGGCGGAGCCAGCCCTGACCCCGCCGGTCTTCGTCTGTGACCGAGCCCTGCTCGACAGCGACCGGATCACCCTGGCCGGCGCCGAGGGAAGGCATGCCACGACGGTGCGCAGGCTCGCGCCTGGCGAGCGAGTCGACCTGACCGACGGGGCCGGCCTGCTGGCCGAATGCGAGGTGATCGCGGCTAGGCCGGCGGCTGGCGAGCTCGACGTCGCCGTGCTGGCCAGGCGGTCGGAGCCCGAGCCGCAGTGCGCGGTGACCGTCGTGCAGGCGATCCTGAAGGGCGATCGCGGCGAGCTGGCCGTCGAGCTGATGACCGAGGTCGGGATCGACACGATCGTGCCGTGGGCCGCCGAGCGATGCGTGGCCCGGTGGCGCCCGGACCGCGAGGACAAGGCGCTGAGCCGCTGGCGGACGTCGGCCCGCGAGGCGGCCAAGCAGTCGCGCCGGAGCAGGTTCCCTGAGGTAACCGGCCAGGCGCAGACCGCCGAGGTGACCGACCGGGTGCGGCGGGCGGCACTGGCGGTGCTCCTCGATCCGCAGGCCGAGCCGGCGCTCACCGCCGTGCTGCGGTCGGCCGGGGGGCCAGCGGACGGGGGGCCAGCGGACGGGCCTGCCGCCGCCACCGGCGCCGGGCGTGCCGCGGGGGAGATCGTCCTGATCGTCGGGCCGGAGGGCGGCATCAGCCCGCGCGAGGCGGCCGAGCTGACCGGCGCCGGGGCGACTCCGGCCAGGCTCGGGCCGTCGGTGCTGCGCGGCTCGACGGCCGGGGCGGTCGCGGGGGCGCTCGTGCTCAGCGGCATCGGGCGCTGGGCCTGACGTGCTTCGTCAGCGCGCGACCTAGGACGAGCCGGTCAGCCGCAGCGCTTCTGCCTGGCCGGCGGAGTTGGCGTGGTGATCACGTTGGTGGCCGAGGGCTTAGTCTGCGAGCTAGTCCGCCGCTCTGACGGAGAGGGCGCCGCGGAAACCTGGGCAGCTGCACTAGCTGAGCTAGCTCCCGGGCTGGTGGTCGGAACCGAGGTGGACGGAGAGCCGCTCGGAGAAGGCGTGCTGCTGCTCGGCGACGGTGACGGTGACGGGCTCGATGACGTGCTCGGCGACGGCGACGGACTCGACGAGGTGCTCGGGCTCGTCGACTTAGTCGGGCGGTGCTTGGCCGGGCCCGATGAGCAGCTGCGAGATGGCTGGGGCGAGCCACCGCGCCCAGACCTGATCCCTGTGCGTGAGGTGGACTGCACGCCATTGGAGTGGGACGACGCTGCCGGGCCGCCGCCAGGACCGTTGCCGCCGAGGTGACCCGAGTTGTTGGCCGGAGTAATAGCCGCGGGCAGGGCGGTGATGACCCACGACGCGGCGGCCACGACGAAGACGCCGGTGGCCAGCGCGGCGGCAGGACGCAGCCAGCCGAGGCGTCCGGCGCGGTCCGGGTCGGGGCGGAAGCGGTCGACGATGGCACCGGCCATGTACCGCAGCCAGATGACGGCCGGCTCGAGCCACCGCCACAGCGTGCCGAGCAACCCGCTCGGGGCTGACATGGCCCAGCCGGCCTGGACCGGCTGCCGGGTAGAGATCTTGGCGCGGATCCGGTCCAGGCCGTCCGCGGCCGGCTCCACGGAGTCGCCCGCCAGGCGCAGCGCGCTCCGCAGCACGATCTCGAGGCCGGCCTGCCGAGGGTCCGGGCGACGATGGCTCATGACTCACGCTCCAGAACCGAGCGCAGCGATGCCATCGCACGCGACGAGTGGCTCTTCACCGCTCCGCGGGTGATCCCCATGGCGGCGGCGATCTGCGCTTCGGACAGGTCGCCGTAGAACCGCAGGACGACGACTTCGCGCTGCCGGTCGGGGAGTGACCGCAGCGCGGCGACCACGGATGAGCGCTCGATCAGCGCGAGGGCGCCGTGCTCGGCGCTCGGCATGTCCGGGGCTGGCTTGGGCGCGTTCCGGTCCACCACCACGCGGTGTCTCAATACGGAGCGTGACCGGTTGACTACGGCGGCCCGAAGGTAGGAGAGCGTCTTCTCGCTGTCACGCAGCCGGTGCAAGCCGGCGTGCAGGGCGACAAACGAGTCTTGCACTACTTCCTCCGCGGTCGAGATGTCGTGGACAAGCAGGGTCGCCAGGCGCACCAGTGATCGGTAGTGGGCGCCGTACAACTCCGTTATGGCCGCATCAGCGTCAGTTGCGTGGTATCCGTTGGCGGCAGGCGCCTCAAGATGCCTGTCTGCCGTGATCCGCCCCAGCGCTGTGCCCGCCACCAGGGTTTCGGTCACCTTGTCTTGACGCGCGGCCATGCCGCTAGGTTCACGCGCTGTCATCACAAGATGTAGCGCGGGACTCTCGCGTACTTCCTCGCCACACGAATCCCACTGCTCCAAGATCCCTCAGATCCGACCTGGCCTCGCTGCCGAACGGCAACGCTCGCCGATCCTCCGGCGGACCACCGCCGGGCTGACCGACGAGCTAACCACCGGGCAGCAGGGTCCAGGTCGCTCGGATTGCCGCGCACTCACAGCGCGCCACGAGCCGGTCGTACGGTCGGGCCAGGGGCGCGCTGGAGGTTCGCAATGTTGCAACCATATATGTCGGCAGCCCGCCGAGCACGGCACACGTTAGTATCGGCCCCGTGTCAGATTGCCTGTTCTGCAGAATCGCGGCCGGAGAGATCCCGGCCACACGGGTGCTCGAATCCGAGCGCACGCTCGCATTTCGTGACATCAATCCGCAGGCGCCTGTTCACGTGCTGGTAATTCCCAAGCCCCACTACGCTGACCTGGCGGGCCTCGCCGCCGCGGACGACGGGCTGCTGGCCGAGGTCGCAGGACAGGCCCACAAGGTAGCCCAGTCCGAGGGCATTGCGGAGACCGGTTACCGCGTTGTCTTCAATACGGGCAGCCACGCCGGCCAGACCGTCGATCACGCGCACGCGCACGTGCTCGGCGGCCGGCCGATGACGTGGCCGCCGGGATGAGGCGGTGCGCGATGAGGCGGGCGGGATGAGGCAGGGGTATTGAAGAAGAATCCGAGCGAGACCGGCTCAGCCGGGCAGCAGGCCGCTGACGCGACTTCACTGCGGATCGTGATTCCCGAGGCACACTCGATGGTCAGCCTGCTCGGCTCGCGCGACGAGCTGCTCCAGGTCATCGAGAATGAGTTCGACTCCGACATTCATGTGCGCGGTAACGAGATCACGGTCACCGGGGCGGCCGCCGAAGCGGCCGTCATCGGCGAGCTCTTCGAGGAGCTGACCACCCTGATCGCAAGCGGGACCGAAGTCACTGCCGAGGTCGTCCAGCGCAGTGTCGCGATGCTGCGGCGGAAGTCGGGAGCGCGTCCGGCCGACGTGCTGACTCTGGACATCCTGTCGAGCCGCGGCCGGACCATCCGCCCCAAGACGCTGAACCAGAAGCGCTACGTCGATGCGATCGACAAGCACACCATCGTGTTCGCGATCGGGCCGGCCGGAACCGGGAAGACCTACCTGGCGATGGCCAAGGCGGTCAAGGCACTGCAGGCCAAGGAGGTGAACAGGATCATCCTGACCAGACCAGCGGTCGAGGCCGGCGAGCGCCTCGGGTTCCTGCCGGGCACCTTGTACGAGAAGATCGACCCTTACCTGCGGCCGCTGTACGACGCGCTGCACGACATGGTGGACCCGGACTCGATTCCGCGGCTGCTGACCGCCGGCACCATCGAGATCGCGCCGCTCGCCTATATGCGCGGCCGTTCGCTGAACGACTCGTTCATCATCCTCGACGAAGCACAGAACACGTCCGCCGAGCAGATGAAGATGTTCCTGACCCGGCTCGGTTTCGGCAGCAAGATCGTGGTCACCGGCGACGTCACCCAGGTTGACCTGCCATCGGGTCAGGTCAGCGGGCTGCGCATGATCCAGGACGTGCTGGACGGCGTCGGTGACGTGTACTTCTGCAAGCTGACCGCGCACGACGTGGTCAGGCACCGGCTCGTCGCCGACATCGTGGACGCCTACGAGCGCTACGACGCGGCACGGGCCGCCGCCGAGGCTAACCGCCTGCCGGCTAGCCGGGCGCGGCGCGATGCCAGCAGGAACCGATGATCGCGATCGCGGGGTACGTCCCGTGAGCATCGAGATCGCCAACGAGTCCGGGGTGAACGTCGACGAGCCGGCCCTGGCCGG
This sequence comes from Streptosporangiales bacterium, assembly GCA_017882645.1. Lineage (GTDB taxonomy): Bacteria > Actinomycetota > Actinomycetes > Streptosporangiales > Streptosporangiaceae > Chersky-822. The sequence continues at coordinate 21,296 of JADGPC010000223.1, forward strand.
GCTGGCCAGGCACGTGCTTGACGAGATGCGGGTCCATCCGCTGGCTGAGCTGTCGCTGCTGCTCGTGGACGAGCCGGCGATGACCGAACTGCACGTCCGGTGGATGGGTGAGGAAGGCCCCACCGACGTGCTGGCCTTCCCGATGGACGAGTTGCGGCCGCCGCAGCCGGGTGGCGCGCACGCCGAGCCGGGCGGGAGCGAGCCGTCCGGGATTCCCGGCCTGCTCGGTGACGTGGTGATCTGCCCGCAGGTGGCCGCGGTCCAGGCCAGACGGGCCAGGCATAGTGTCGGGGACGAGATCGACCTGCTATGCGCGCATGGCATCTTGCATCTGCTCGGCTATGACCATGCGGACCCCCGCGAGCACGCGGCCATGTTCGGCCTGCAGGACCGGCTGCTGGCGTCGTGGCGGGCCGAGCATGGCGCAGCTGGCGGGCCGGTTGGGTCGGCGAACGGCGCGGCGCCCTCCGGCAGTCAGGACGACGAGCAGCCGGCGCCCGGCTAGGAATTGCGATGGCCTGGCTGATCCTCGCAGCGGCTGCGCTCGCCCTGTTCGCCGGGCTGTGCGCGAGTGCTGATACGGCCCTGCTGCGGGTTTCCAGGGCTGGTGCCAAGGAACTCGCGACCTCCGGCCGGGAGGCATCAGCGCCCCTGCAGGCGGTGCTGGCCGAGGTGCCCAAGTACATCGCCGTGCTGCTGCTGGCCAGGGTGGCGGCCGAGATCGGCGCGACCCTGTTCGTCACGGCCGCGCTGCTGCACTGGTCCGGTCCGGTCTGGCGGGTATTCCTGGTCTCCGGCGCGGTCACGACGGCAGTCATCTACGTGGTGGCCGGGATCGTGCCGCGCACGCTCGGCCGGGAGTACGCGGCCAGCGTGGCCGACAAGGCGGCGTCGGTGATGCAGCCGGTGGTCCGGCTGATGGGGCCGATCCCCGCCATGCTGCTGGCGA
>JADGPC010000224.1 GCA_017882645.1 Streptosporangiales bacterium
TCGAGCGCATCCCGCTCGGCACTGCCGTCGCGGTCGAGTTCCTCGGACCCCTGACCGTCGCCGCCGTGCGCAGTCACAGCACACGAGCCCTCATCTGGCCCGCCGTGGCGGCGGCCGGCGTCGCCCTTTTGACCCAGCCGTGGCACGGCGGCATCAACTCAGCCGGCATCGGGTTCGCCGGGCTCGCCGCCATCGGCTGGGCGGCCTACATCCTGCTCACCCAACGGATCGGCGATCGGTTCACCGGCACCGGAGCACTCTCGCTGACCGTACCCATCGCCGCCGCCACGGCAGCGATCGCCGGCATCCCGCAGGCCAGCGGTCACCTCACGCTCGGCATTCTCGCCGCCGCCGGGCTCGCTGTCCTGCTCCCCGTCCTGCCCTTCACCCTCGAGCTGCTCGCGTTGCGCCACATGACACCCACCGCGTTCGGGACCCTGATGGCATTCGAACCCGCCATCGGTGTCCTCCTCGGGCTGCTCGTCCTGCACCAGACGCCGTCAGCCACCCAGATCACCGGCATCCTGCTCGTGGTCCTCGCCGGGACGGCCGCACAACGCGGCGGCCGACGGCGCGCGCCGATCACAGAACCCGTGATTGCGTCTAGCGGATGAGGGCCGCCAGGGTCAGAAAGCCCAGGCCGGCCATGATGAACGCGATGCCGCTGTAGCGCAGGCCGGGCGATTCGACATAGGCGCTCTCAGGTTTCGCGGGATCGTAGACGACCATCACCGGCTTCCCGATCGCGGGGATTTTGAAGAGCCGGCCCTGCGGGGCCATTGCCCGCATATCGGCTCAGCTCCCAGCAGCGATTTCGGCTAGCCCCAGGACCAGCAGCATCAGTCGCGCGACGCCCATTAGCTCTACCTGAATGCTCGCAAAGACACGATTAGCATCATGGTAATCCTTGCGAACGTCACGTCGGCGCGTAGCGGGACCCCCATAGTGCATGAGATCATCCCGAACTATGCGCAAAGACCTGCGGGAGTCCTCCGAGTACGCCGCTGTCGCCGAGCATGTCCGGCGGCTGCACGAGCCGGCTTTCGGCCAGCCGCACCATGTCACCGACCTTGTCACGACCGCCGACGCCAGCCGCATCGTGGTGACCGGATCGGTCTATGACGAGCTCGACGGGCTGCCACGCACCGCCCTGTACGAGGTGCGGTACGGCGCGCTGCGCGCGCTGACCTCCGGTGGCGGGTCAGCCAAGGCCGCCCGGCTCGCCCCGGACGGGTCAGCCCTGGCCTTCCTGTCCGACCGGGCCACGGCTCATGTCTTCCAGCTCTACCTGCTGGCCGACGGGCAGCTCGGCGAGGCCCGGCCAGCGCCTGCTGTCCCTGGCACGGTCGAGTATCTCGAGTGGTCGCCGGACGGCACCCGGATCCTGCTGGGGATCGCCGGGCTCGGAGCCGAGATGGCTGACGCGCAGGGATCGGGAACGGCCGGCTCGGGCGAATCGGCGTTGCCGTCCTGGTACCCGGAGGTCGAGGCCGGGACGCCGGAGGATGCCTGGCGCAGCCTGTGGCTCTACACGCCGGCTTCCGGCGAGCTCGCCAGGGTCTCGCCGGACGGCCTGAACGTCTGGGAGGCGGCCTGGTCGGGCCCCGGGCACGTGCTGGCCATCACCAGCCAGCGGCCCGGCGAGGACGACTGGTACTCCGCGGTGCTCAGCCGGCTCGACATCACCACGGGTGAGGTGACCGAGCTGCTCCGCAGTGACGTCCAGCTCGGGCTGCCTGCCGGGACGTCAGACGGTACGAGGGCCGCCGTGGTCCAGGCCGCATGCAGCGACCGGTGGATCGTGGCGGGTGACCTGATCCTGCTGGACCTGGTGGCCGGCGGCAGGTGCGCCGTGGACACCGCCGGGACAGATGTCACCGCGGTCCAGTGGATCGACGGAACCCGGCTCGGCTACATCGGCCAGCGAAATCTGGACAGCGTGGCCGGGATCGCCGACGCCGGGGAGGGACCCCTGCCGGAGACGATCACCGGCAAGGAACTGGCCGCGTCCGCGCAGTCGTGGGCGAGCTGGTTCAACCCGGCCGGCGCCTTCACGCCCGACGGCCGGATCGTCGTGATCCGGGACGACTACGACCTTCCGCAGGAGATCGCGATCGTCGGCACGGGCGCCGACCAGGTGCTGGCCTCCCTGGCCCATGACGGCACCGACTACATCCGATCGGTCGCGGGCTCGGCGGTGAACGTCAGCTGGGACGCACCCGACGGGACACCGATCGAAGGAGTCCTGTGCACGCCGGCAGGAGCCGGCCCGTTCCCGCTGGTCCTCAATGTCCACGGCGGCCCCATCGGGGCCTACCAGCGAAGCTGGACGATGCGTGACGACTCGGTACCGCTGCTGGTCTCGCGCGGATATGCCGTCCTGCTCCCGAACCCGCGCGGCAGCTCCGGGCGAGGTCAGGAGTTCGCCGCCGCGGTCGTCGGCGACATGGGCGGCGCGGATACCTACGATTACCTGTCCGGAATCGATGCCATGGTCGAGCGCGGGATCGCCGACCCGGCGCGGATCGGCACGATGGGCGTCAGCTACGGCGGGTTCATGTCGGCCTGGCTGGTGACCCAGGACCGCAGGTTCAAGGCCGCCGTCGCCGGCTCGCCGGTGACTGAGTGGTACAGCTTCACGTTCACGACCAACATCTCCCGCTGGGGACTGTGGTTCCTGGACAACGCCGATCCCGAGGAGATCGGCAACCAGGCGCACACCCGCAGTCCGGTGATGCACGCGAGCAAGGCCAGGACGCCGACCCTGCTCACGGCGGGCGCGAAGGACCGGTGCACGCCGGCCGGCCAGGCCAGGGAGTTCTATCAGGCACTGATCGGTCATGGCGTCGACTCGGAACTGGTGATCTACCCCGGGGAAGGACACGGCGTCAGCCGGTTCCCGGCCGTCACTGATTACCTGACCCGGCTCGTGACCTGGTTCGAGAGGTACATGCCGGCCTGATCGCGCGGCTGCGTGGCGGAGCCGCGAGACGGCTGCGTACATTCTCGTCAAACTCATCCCAAACCACGCTGAGGGTCACGATGCTGGTTCGCCACCACAATCGCCGCGCCGTCGCCACGCTTATCAGCGCCGCCGCGCTGTCGCTCGGATGGGCCGCCGGGATCAGCCCGGCGAGCGCCGTCGCCCATCCGGCGTTCGATCCCAGCAGCTGCGTCACCACGCCGAGCACCGTCGTCCCGGGCGTCCAGATCGCCGACCCGGCCTGCGAGTTCAACGGGTCCGCCTACACCGGCCCGTTCGGGCCCGGCACCAGCGCGGGCGGCCAGCAGTCCCAGGTGTGGACAGGCATCGCCAGCGACGGAGCCGCTTACCGGATCGAGGTCCCGCCGCAGTGGAATGGCACGCTCGTCATGTACGCCCACGGCTTCCGGGGCAATGGCAATGTGGTGTGGGTCGACGAGCCTCAGCTGCGCCAGTACTTCGTCGATCACGGGTACGCGTGGGCGGCGTCGAGCTACGCCTTGAACGGCTATGACCCGGGCGACGGCGTCGCTGACACCCACGACCTGCTCGAGGCATTCCCGTCCGTCACCGGGCTGCACCCCAAGCAGGCGATCATGACCGGGCTGTCGATGGGCGGCGAGATAACCACAGCCGAAATCGAGGCGTACAAGGGCGACTTCGTCGGCGCTATGCCCTACTGCGGCGTGCTCGCCGGCAATGACCTGTTCGACTACTACCTGGGCGCCAACGTCACCGCTGCCGCGCTGACCGGCACCACGATTACCTACCCGACGACGCTGGCCGCCGGCACCGCCTACGCACCCGCCTACCAGGCCGCTGTCCAGTCCGAGCTGCCGGCCCTGGGGATCACGCCAGATCCCGCGACCGGCGGGCAGACCTTCACTACCGACTTGACCAAGACGGGGACCTTGTGGGCGGATACCGTCGAGCAGCTGTCGGGTGGCACCCGGCCCGGCTTCCAGAGCGCCATCGACTACTGGAACTCCTTCGGGTTCGCCCCGCTGACCACGATCCCGTTCCTGTTCGGCCTGTACCCCGGGCTCAACGGCGGGACCCTCGGGTTCGCGAACGGCAGCGTGGCAGGCAACGAGCGCACCTTCTACACCTTCAGCGACCAGCCGTGGCGCATGATTCGTCAGGAGATCGCGCTCAACCACGCCGTGCTCCGGGTTCCGGTCACCGCCACGTCCTCGGCTGACGCCTTGACGTCTGCCGAGCTGCCGGCGATCAACGGAGACCCCGGTATCCCGGTGCTGTCGATGCACGGAATCGGGGACCTGTTCGTTCCCTTGTCCATGGACCAGCGCTACGACGAGATGCTGATTGAGCACGGCGAGGGCGGGCTCTTCGTGGACCGGGCCATCCGCGAGGTCACTCACTGCGGTTACACGACGAACGAGCTGTCGGCCGGCTTCTCCGCCCTCGTGTCCTGGATCAACACGGGCCAGCGGCCAGCTGGCGACGACATCCTCGATCCGAGAGCAGTCGCGTCGCCGTTCTTCGGCTGCCGGTTCACCGATCCCACCCCCGGCGACCACCCGGAGTTCAAGGGCCTGCCCTGCCCGCCGGGCCGCAGCTGATCGCTCGTCGCGCCCGTGACGCAGGCGGGTTAGGATTGAGGCCGTGAACGCGATCGTGGCGCCGCTCCGCAGCCTGCCGTTGCCCGCTCGGTGGGCGATCGTCGGCGCGGCCGCTGCAGGCGTCATCGGTGCGATCGCCGGACTGGTCATTGGCCTTCACGTCTATGCACCGACTGCTGCGTTCGCCGTCGTGGAGCTTGGCCTTCCTGCGGCCATAGCGGGCGGGGTCCTCGGACTCGCGGCCGGCGTGATCGTGACAGCTGGCCGCCGCATCCCGGGAAACCACAAACGTTCCCCTTGACGTCGGAGCGCTCTGGCCCCGCTCAGGCGGTGGGACTGTGCCACGAGAAGGCCATGCGCGTTAGGCGGTTCGGCGCCCGCATCGCCGCTGATCCCCGTGGCCACGCGGTGATCGCGATCCCGTTTGACCCGGACGAGGCCTGGGGTACGAAAGCGGCCCATCACGTGAACGGCACCGTCAACGGCTGCCGGGTCCGGGTGACGATCGTGCCGGGCGACAGCGGCTGGTCCTTCACCCTGAACCCGGCCAGGATGCGCGACACGGGCATCGCCGTCGGATCCGACGTGATCGTCGAACTGGCGCCGGAAGGCCCGCAACGCGGCGATCTCGCCGAGGACATCGCCCGGGCGCTGGCGGCCAGCCCGGCGGCGGCGTTCTTCGACACGCTGGCCCAGTTCTACCGCAAGGCCTACCTCCGCTACATCGACGCGACGACCCGCCGGCCAGACCTGCGTGCGGCGCGCATCGCCGAGGTCATAACCCTGCTCGAGAACGGCCTCAAGGAACGGCCGCGGCCGTGAACACTGGCGTCTAACGGCCCGGACGGCCCGCGACGCGCTGGACCGGTGGCGGGCCATTAGCGGGAGAACTTCTCATGCGGCTGTGAGCCGTCGGTCATTCAAAGCCGGAGGTGTCGCCGGCCCCACGGCGGACGATCTCGGGTTGCGGCTGGGAATAGTCGATCACCGTTGTCGGCTCGGTGCCGCAGTCGCCAGAGTCGATCACCGCGTCCACGACGTGGTCCAGCTCCTCAGCGATTACCCAGCCATCCGTCATGGGCTCGTCCTGGCCAGGCAGCAGCAGCGTGCTCGAGACCAGCGGCTCGCCGAGCTCGGCGAGCAGCGCCTGGGCAACCACGTGACGCGGAATCCGCACGCCGACCGTCTTCTTTCTCGGGTGCTGCAGTCTGCGCGGCACCTCCTTGGTCGCGGGCAGGATGAACGTGTAGCTGCCGGGGGTCGCCGCCTTGACCGCCCTGAACACCGAGTTGGCAACGTACACGAACTGGCCTAGCTGGGCGAAGTCCTGGCAGACGAGCGTGAGGTGGTGCCGGTCGTCGAGGTGGCGGATCGACCGGATCCTCGCGATGCCGTCTGCGTTGCCGAGCTGGCAGCCCAGCGCGTAGCAGGAGTCCGTCGGGTAGGCGATCACGCCGCCTGACCGCACGATCTCGGCGACCTGGATGATCGCGCGCTGCTGCGGGTTGGCCGGATGGATGTCGAAGTACCTGGCCATGCGACGAGCTTACGTCTTTAGCTATTCGGGCAATGTCGGCCGCCGCGATCGCGCAAGGTAGTCCTCAGAGCGCCCAGCGTGCGTAGCTCAATGTCTCAGTACCTGCCGTTGCCATGATCCCGCACGGCGCCCGCACGGCATTGGCCGCAGGACCTGTCGGCCAGTTAACGGGCCATCGCTCAGCGCATGTCGCGCCAGACGGAAAGTTCCTTCGTGTCACGATCCGCCCAGCACCGCATGACTACGCGCCGCACGCCCGCCATGTCTGGTGGCGCCCGGCACAGAAGACCATCAGCGGCAGCCACCGTGCTGCAGAACACTCCAGGTCAGGTGGCCGTCGTGGCGGCAGGTGCGGTGGCTGTCGGCGCCGCCGTGACGCCAGCAGCCGTTAGCTGGCTCGGTCAGCCGGGTCCGGCAGCGGCGCCTGCTGCGGCCCTCCGCCCGCCCAGCGTGAACCACGGGCACACCGCCGTCGCCAGGGCGGACGCCGGCAGTACGTACCAGCTAGGCAGCTACATCTCTGCTGTCAGGCGGCAAGCGCAGCACGCTGCCGTCGAGCGCGCGACACGGCGCCACCGGCGCAAGAAGCACGCCACCGTGACGGTCAACTACGAGGATCCGTTCCGCGGCATCAGCGGCCTGATCCCCCAGCGAGTCGATATGGGCGTCGATTTCGCCGGGTCGGGGCCCGTCTACGCCATCGGCGACGGCGTCGTTACCGCGGCGACGGGAACCAGCGGAGGCTGGCCGGGCGGCGGCTGGATCACCTACCAGATCACCGACGGCCCGGCCGCCGGTGACGTGGTCTACGTGGCCGAGGACGTCAGGCCGACGGTGACGGCCGGGGAGAAGGTAACGTCGTCGACCGTTATCGGCACCATGCTGGCGGGCGGTCTCGGCATCGAGACCGGCTGGGCGATGCCCGATAGCGCCTCGGCCGAATCGCAGCTAGCCGAAGCAGGCGGCATTAGCGGCGGCGGCCCGTTCCCCACGCTCGTGGGTCTCAACTTCGACGAGCTGCTTCAGGCGGTCGGCGTGCCGGCCGCACCCAACTTCGCCCCGAACGGTTACGGGACGCTGCCATCCCGGTTCCCGGCCGACTGGGCTGCCGCGCTCGGACGCTAGACCCTGAGGTACTTGAACCCTTCGCGCACGATGCGAGCGCCGAGCGCGCCAGCGGCTCCAGTAACCACCCCTTTCGTCATCGTCGTCCCATGCTCGGCCCCGAAGTCCTTGGCCTTTCGCAGGATGGGGCCTGCGGCCGAGCTAAACCCGTCGCTGAACGCGCCGTTGTCAGTCGAGGCGTCAAAGGCACCCTTGGCGAATCCGGCGGCAATCGCCACTGGCGAGGCAGCAGCCATGCTGACGTTCTCCCAGAACTCGTTGGTATTCTCCACTCGCTATTTCCTCTCGCATGAGACCTCGACGAGACGGCCGCGTACGGGCCGTCGGCTGTATCGTCGCGATGCGGCCGGGGGTCGGGTCGTCAGGACCCAGGATAAGCCGGGCGTAGCCGGTCCATCCACATGCCAGTCACGGAGTTCAGGATGCCCGAGGCAGCGTCGACGAGCGGCCGCGTGCCGGAGCGTGAAGCCGCGATGAGAGTGAGCCTGTGTCTTGACCCGGGTCGTCCGTGGCCGCAGCTGCTGGCACTGGCCCAGCGGGCGGAGCAAGCGGGCTGGTACGCGGTCTACGTGTGTGACCATTTCATGCCGCACGATCCGGCCGGGTGGCCAGCGAACGCGCCGATGATGGAATGCTGGATGGTCCTAGGCGCGCTGGCGGCACGGACGGCGGCTGTCGCACTGGGCAGCCTGGTCCTGGGCAATACCTACCGGCACCCGGCCGTCGTGGCGGACATGGCCGCCACCGTGGACCAGATCAGCCACGGTCGGCTGGTACTGGGGATCGGCGCCGGCTGGCAGCCGAACGAGCACGCGGCCTACGGCATGCCGCTGCCAGCAGCGCGGGACCGCATCAGCGCCCTCGACGAAGCCTGCGTGGTGATCCGATCGCGGCTGGATGAGCAGCCATCCGCAGCACGCGGAACGGCCCGTCGCGAGCGGCCGCGCGACGCCAGGCCGCCGGCCCGGATCCCGCTGCTGGTCGGCGGCGGCGGGCGGGCGATCATGAGGGTCGCAGCCCGGCACGCGGACGTCTGGCACACCTGGGCTGACCCGGCAGAATTCGCCCGCAAGAACGCCGTGCTCGACGCGCTGTGCCAGGAAACCGGGCGCCTTCCGGCCGACATCGTCAGGGCATGCGGAGCGAGCGTGACGGTGCGGACCAGCCGGAACAGTCCGCGAGCAGGCAGCGAGAGCGACGTGCAGGGCACACCGCAGGACGTGCTGTCCCAGCTGCTCGCGTTCCGTGCCGCCGGCGCCGGGGAGTTCATCGTCCGCGACGATGCGGGCGTCCCGCCGCCGCAGGCACTTTCCCAGATCGACGCCCTCACCAGGACCGTGCTGCCCAGCCTCACCTGACAGCACGGGCAGCGTCGCGGCGAGCCGGTCCTGTCACTTCTCCCAGCGGACGACGACCGGCCCTCGGACGCCGGGCAGCGGCAGTGCCTGCGCCTCCCCTCGACCGCCTCGCGCGCCGCGCCGGACAGCCGGATTCAGGGCTGGACCGTCCCCGGACCGTCCCCGTCGCGTCCCCGCCGCCCGCGCTCAGGTCAGGCAGCTATTCATCCGGTCAAACATCTTGGCTGCTCGCCTGAGAGTGGCCGCGCTCAGCATCGGCAGCAGCGCCTGCTGCTCGCGCAGGAAATAGGTCGCGGGCCGATACCGGCTGAGCGTGCCGCACGCGACGTTATTGTCCTTGAGGTACTGGTCAACTCGGGATGTGATGCGCGGAACACGCGATTTGAGGTCCGAGGGCCTGATCGCCCCCGAGGGTAGTTCCTTGGCATAGGCGCCCGATACGAGCGCGCAGTAGAAGGACGAGTCAAATAGATCCTCGATACCAGCCTCCTTGCCGACGGCGAACTCGCTGATTCGGATCAGGGATGTCGTGCTGAGCTGCTCGCTGTCCAGCATCGCGCTGAGCTGCTGCCGATCGCGGGGACTGTCATCAGTCAGCACCGCGACGTTCAGGCTGCTCAGGTCGCGCAGGCTCATGAACGCGGACACCTTGTCCGCACCGCCGACCGGCGTGATGAGCCATCGCGGATCAAGCGCGCTGAGACCGGCGTCCCGGCACGCTTGGCTGAGGAGTTCCAGGTACAGCAAGTCTGACGGCCGCTCGACGAGCAGGCAGTGCTGACCTGTGACGAGGCTCTGCGCCAGCTCGTAGCCGAGTGCGGCCTGCAAAGGGAAGGCGGTCTCGCTGTCCGCCTGATAGGGGTCCGCGCTGACGGTCGTGCCGCGCTGATCGAGATCTTGGACCGTACGCACCCGGTCGATGCGCTTCGGGTCGATCATCGACGGCGAGTGGGTCGTGTAGATGACCTGGTTGGTCGGGGCAAGTCGTTGCTCGATGAAGGCGAGCACGTCACGCTGGCCGGTTGAATGCAGGTTAATGCCCGGCTCATCGAGCAGGAGAATCGTGCTCCGCTGCGGATCCTCGGCGATGTTGCTGAAGTACGCGTAGAACGAGAAGAACCAGACGAAGCCGCGGGAGCGCTCGTCGAATGGCACCGTGACAGCGTGCTTCGGGTTGTAGATGCGCAGGTTGATGACCGGCCCGCGATCCAGCGGCGGCGCGTCGGCCTGGTTGCCAACCGACATCTGGATCATGACACGCAGACCCGGGTTCTGGCGCCAGTAGGTGAACGCATCCTCGGTAATGCCGTTGGCAACGCCTTCAAGCTCGCGAGTGAGCGCTTCGAAATCCATCACATCGAAGTCGCCGAGATCGGCGTTCACCGTCCTCAGGAGGGACAGGAAGGTGAGGTCCGCCTCGTCCGCAAGCCCGGCTGTTTCCTTGGCCTTGAGGTCGGGAAGCGAAACACGGCCCCGCATGGTGCTGTACTCCGAGAAGTAGAAGAACCTGGGCAGCCAGTGGTCCAGATAGCTATCCACCAGATAGACAGCCAGCGACGGCTGGCGCCAGGACTCCACCCTGGCAATCAGGTCAGTGACCGACGAATGAGGCTGCTCGATGGCCCTGAGCGCGTCGACAAGCCCGACGATCGTGCTCGCCGCCGCGACTGCCTGCTGATCGGCATCTGCCAGATCGACCGCGGCCAGCAGATGCGCGACAACCTTCTCTTCCGCGTAATCTGCCTTGTAGCTCCGGTAGCCGTCATACCCCCTGACGACGGTGACGTCGCGGCTGCTGAGGATACCGTTACCGAGATCTTGCTCAATGAGTTCGCATTCACTATCGCTGAGCTCGAAAACGGCAGTCACAACATTGGCAGGCGATGCGTCCCGCACCTTCCGGTAGGCCGAGTACCGCCTGCTCGGGAAGTCCATCACCTCGTCGAAGGCCGTCTTGCCCTTGATGGGGTTCAGCGGATTCAGCAGGTGGAGCGCGTGCAGGAAGGCAGTCTTACCGGACTCGTTCTTGCCGACCAGGCACGTGACGGCCCCGATGGGCACGACCCCGGTGTCCTCGATGCTCCGGTAGTTCTGGATGCGAACTGACTTCAGCTCCACGGATCTGTACCTCCTCCCGCCGCACTCTACCCACCGCGATGACTGCTAAAGGATGATCAGCCGACACATGTACCGCCCGGCCCGGGCGGCCGGGGAATCCAAGCCGACGATAATTGTCTACAATCCTGTGAACGATCTGGCGTGAAGGAGCCTTCCGCATGACCCAGTCGCGCGAACCCGCCGCTGCACGTCCGCCGTTCCGCGCCGATCACGTCGGGAGCCTGCTCCGGCCGCCCGAGCTGCTGCGGGCCAGGGACGACTTCGCCGCCGGACGGATCGGCGCCGATGACCTGCGCGGCATCGAGGACACGGCCATCCGCGACGTCGTGCGCAGGCAGGCCGAGGTCGGGCTGCGCTCGGCGACGGACGGCGAGCTGCGCCGCGAGTCCTGGCACATGGACTTCATCTACCAGCTCGGCGGCGTCCAGAAGGTGCAGGACGACACGATCAGGGTGGCCTTCCACAACGAGCAGAAGACCTACGAATGGGCACCGCCGTCCGCGCACATCGTCGCTCCGGTGTCGCTCCCGCGCACCATCTTCGGCGAAGCATTCTCGTTCCTGGCCGGCGCGGTGACCGGCGCGGTGCCGAAACTGACGATCCCGTCGCTCAGCATGGTGCACTACCGCGGCGGGCGGTCGGCGATCGATGAGTCGGTCTACCCGGACCTGGAGCAGTTCTGGGCCGACCTGGCCACGGCCTACGCCCAGGAGGTCAGGCAGCTGTACGACCTCGGCTGCCGCTACCTCCAGTTCGACGACACCAGCCTGGCCTACCTGAACGACCCGGCCCAGCGCCAGCACGTGGCCGACATCGGCGGTGATCCCGAGCACCAGCACGAGCATTACATCGCGAACATCAACCGGGCGCTGGCCGGCCGCCCGGCTGACCTGGCGGTGACCACGCACATGTGCCGCGGGAACAACCAGAGTATGTGGGCGGCCGAGGGCAGCTACGACTTCGTCGCCGAGGCGCTGTTCAGCACCCTCGACGTCGACGGTTACTTCTGCGAGTGGGACGACGAGCGCTCCGGCGGCTTCGAGCCGCTTCGCTACGTGCCGAAGGGCAAGCGGGTGGTGCTCGGCCTGGTCACGACCAAGCGCGGCGAGCTGGAGAGCAAGGACGACCTGAAGCGGCGGATCGACGAGGCCGCCAGGTTCGTGGACGGCAACCAGCTCTGCCTGTCCCCGCAGTGCGGCTTCTCCTCCACCAAGGAGGGCAACGACCTGACCCCCGAGCAGCAGTGGGCCAAGCTCGCCCTGATCGTCGAGACCGCGCAGGAGGTCTGGACCACATGGTGACCGGCGCGGACGACGGCGAGATCGGCAGCGAGGCCATGCTCGTGGTGAGCGCGCACGCGGGCGACTTCGTCTGGCGGGCGGGCGGGGCGATCGCGCTCGCCTCGTCCCGCGGCGCGCCGGTGACCGTGCTCTGCCTCAGCTTCGGCGAGCGCGGGGAGTCGGCGCGAGCCTGGCGCGAGGGCAAGAAGCTGGACGAGATCAAGGCCATCAGGCGCGAGGAGGCAACGAAGGCGGCCGGCGTGCTCGGGGCCGCGGTCGAGTTCCTGGACGCCGGCGACTACCCGCTCCGCGAGTCCGACGAGCTCATCGATGCGATCGCGGGTTGCTACCGCCGGCTCGAGCCGGCCGTCGTCCTCACCCACGCGCTGGCCGATCCCTACAACTTCGATCACCCGGCGGCCGCCCGGATGGCGCTGCAGGCACGGGTGCTGGCGCAGGCCGCCGGCTACGACGCGCCTGGCGAGCCGCTCGGCGCCCCGCCCGTGTTCCTGTTCGAGCCGCATCAGCCCGAGCAGTGCGACTTCAAGCCGCAGGTGCTGCTCGACATCACCGAGGTCTTCGCCGTCAAGCGCCGCGCCATGGAGTGCCTGCCCGCGCAGCAGCACATGTGGGATTACTACACCTAACTGGCCCGGCGCCGCGGCGTTCAGCTGCGGCGCAATGCAGGGCCGAACCTCGGCCTGGCCCACGCCACCATGGCCGAGGCCTACATGCGCCTGTACCCGCAGGTGACGACGGTGCTGCGATGAGGAACGTGGTGGTCACCGGCTGCCCGCGCGCCGACCTGGACGAGGTCGCCAGGCTGGCGCCGTTCGGCGTCGCCACCGTGCACGAGGCCATCGGGCGCACCGGCTATCTCGGCCCGGCGCTGCGCCCGGTCCACCTGGGCGCCCGGATCGCCGGCACGGCGGTGACGGTGATCTGCTGGCCGGGTGACAACCTGATGATCCACGCGGCGGTCGAGCAGTGCCGTGACGGCGACATCCTGGTCGTGACCACGACCTCACCCTCTGCCGACGGCTCGTTCGGCGAGCTGCTCGCCACGTCCCTGCAGCACCGGGGCGTGCGCGGGCTGGTGACCACAGGCGGCGTGCGCGACGTCGCCGAACTGCACGAGCTTGGCTTCCCTGTCTTCTGCTCCGCGGTCTCGGCACAGGGAACGGTCAAGGCCACCGCGGGCGCCGTGAATGTCCCGGTCAGCATCAACGGCCAGCGGATAGCTCCCGGCGACGCGATCGTCGCCGACGACGACGGCGTGGTCGTCGTGCCGAGGATCGCGGTCTCAGCCGCCGTGGCAGCGGCCAGGACCAGGACACAGAAGGAGAACGAAACCCGCGCCGCGTTCCGCCGTGGCGAGCTCGGTCTTGATCGCTACGGGCTGCGGGCGGAGTTGTCCCGGCTCGGCGTCGAGTACCTGGACTACGACTCCGACCAGGAACTGCCGTGACCGCCGACGGCGGCATCCGGTGCATGCTGATGCGCGGCGGCACGTCGAAGGGACTGTTCTTCCTCGCCTGCGACCTGCCCGGCTCGGCCGCGGAGCGAGACGCGCTGCTGCTCGCCATCATGGGCAGCGGGAACCCGATCCAGGTCGACGGCGTTGGCGGCGCTCATCCGCTGGCCGCCAAGGTCGCCGTGGTCTCGCGGTCGGCCAGCGACGATGCCGACATCGACTACCTCTTCCTCCAGCTCGGAGTCGAGGAGGCCACGATCACGGACCGGCAGAACTGCGGGAACATCCTGGCCGGGGTCGGCCCGTTCGCCGCCGAGCGCGGTCTCATCGCCGCCGGGGACGAGTCGACCACCACACGTATCCGGATGGTGAACTCCGGCACCGTGGTCACCGCGACATTCGCCACCCCGCACGGCGTCCCGGTTTACGAGGGCGAGACGGCGATCGCCGGAGTCCCAGGAACCGGCGCGCCGATCCTGCTGCGCTTCGCCGACACGGCCGGCTCGGCGACCGGCAGCCTGCTGCCCACCGGACGGGTGCGGGACCTGATCGACGGCGTGGAGGTGACCTGCATCGACAACGGCATGCCGGTCGTCGTCGCCCGCTCGGCCGACCTGGGGATCAGCGGATCCGAGTCGCCCGATGTCCTGGCCGGCGATGACGAGCTCGCCGCCAGGGTCCGGTCGCTGCGGATCGCAGCCGGGAAGCTGATGGGCCTTGGTGACGTGAGCGGCCTGTCGGTGCCGAAGACGACCCTGGTCAGCGCGCCGCGTGACGGCGGGACGGTCGGCACGAGGACGTTCATCCCGGTCCGGCCGCACACCGCGATCGGGGTGCTCGGCGCGGTCAGCGTGGCCACCGCGCTGCTGCTGCCCGGCGGCGTCGGCGCCGAGCTAGCCAGCTTCGGCAGCCCGGGCCATCGCATCGACATCGAGCACCCGACCGGGCACCTGATCGTCGACGTCGAGCTCGACACGTCCGCCGAGCCGCCCGTCGTCCGCAGCGCGGGCGTCGTCCGCACCGCCCGCAGGCTCTTCGACGGATTCGCCTACCCAGGACCCCGACCCGCCCTCGACCTGCCGCTCGCCGGCCGAGCCGCAGATCAGCGCCCGATTGGACCTGCCGATGCCGCTCCTTCATGACGTCGCTCACCTCGGTCATGCCGAGCTGCTCACGCCCGAGCCCGAGCGGAGCCTGTGGTTCTTCACCCAGGTCCTCGGCCTGACCGAGAACGGCGCCCGCGGCGACTCGGTCTACCTGCGCACCTGGGATGACTATGAGCACCACAGCCTGAAGCTGACCGCGTCGGACTCGTCCGGCATCCGCCGTACCGGCCTGCGCGCGGCCAGCGAGGCTGCCCTGCACCGGCGCGTCGCCGCGATCGAGGCGGCCGGCCTGGGCC
Organism: Streptosporangiales bacterium; assembly: GCA_017882645.1. Lineage (GTDB taxonomy): Bacteria > Actinomycetota > Actinomycetes > Streptosporangiales > Streptosporangiaceae > Chersky-822. Next base: position 14,861 of record JADGPC010000224.1, read on the forward strand.
TCGGCTGGCAGGACGGCGACCTCGGCATCGGGCCCACCTACCTGTTCCGCGACCCCGACGGGCACGAGTTCGAGCTGTACTACGAGACGCAGTGGTACCGGCCGACCGGTGAGCTGAAGCCGGCGCTGAAGAACCAGGCCCAGGCCTACCCCGGTCGCGGAGTCTGCGTCCGGCGCCTCGACCACGTGAACTTCCTGGCCGCACAATCCGAGCTCAACGGAAGGTTCGTCTGCGACGCGCTGGGCGGCCGGGTCACCGAGCAGATCGTCCTCGACGACGGCACGGCGTCGGCGCAGTGGCTGCACTTCGCGCAGAAGTCCTACGACCTGGTTTATACCGACGACTGGACGAAATCCTCCGGACGCCTGCATCATCTCGCGTTCGCCACCGACACCAGGGAGGACATCCTGCGGGCCGCGGACATCTGCCTCGACAAGGGCGTGTTCATCGAGACCGGACCGCACAAGCACGCCATCCAGCAGACGTTCTTCCTGTACGTCTACGAGCCCGGCGGGAACCGGATCGAGCTCTGCAACCCGTGCGCCCGGCTGATCTTCGCTCCCGACTGGGCGCCGGTCAGCTGGACGCAGCAAGAGCGGGCCAAGGGCCAGGCCTGGGGCCTGGCCACGATCAGCTCGTTCCACACGCACGGAACGCCGCCGGTCGGATGATCACCGCGGGCGGGACGGCGGTCGTCGTGGCCGTTCTCGGACTGGGCGAAGCCGGTTCCCGGATCGCAGCTGACCTCGCTGCCGCCGGCGCGGTGGTCAGGGGATTCGACCCGCTGGTCCCGGCCAGTTCCGCGGCGGCCGGGATCACCGAGTGCTCGGGCGATGCCGACGCCTGCCGCGGCGCGTCCCTCGTGCTCTCGCTGACCTGCGCGCACGAGGCGGAGGACGCGCTTGCGTCGGCGCTCCCCGGTATCGGCGGCTCGGCGATCTACGCGGACCTGAACACGGCATCGTCTCAGCTCAAGGCCCGGCTCGCGGAGCGGGCCGGCGAGGCGGGCATCGCGTTCGCCGACGTGGCGCTGATGTCGCCGGTGCCGGGTCACGGGCTCGGCACGCCGATGCTCGCCTGCGGGCCGGCCGCCGATCGATTCGCCCGGATCGTCGGCCCGCTGGGCGGCACCGTCGAGGTGCTGCCCGGGCCGCCCGGCACGGCCGCTGCCCGCAAGCTGGTCCGGAGCGTCTTCTATAAGGGGCTGGCCGCCGCCGTCACCGAGGCGATCCGGGCGGCTCGCGCCGCCGGCTGCGAGGACTGGCTCCGCGAGAACATCTCCCGCGAGCTGTCGAGCGCGTCCGCCGCGACCGTCGACCGCCTGGAGCAGGGCAGCGTGCGGCACGCCAGGCGCCGAGCCGACGAGATGAACGCGGCCGCCGAGCTGCTGACCGACCTCGGGATCCCGCCCCGGGTGGCCACTGCCAGCGCGCAGTGGCTAGAACAGCTCATGACGGAGCGCGCTGCTGATCCCGCAGGCTGACTGCTAGCCACCAGCTGTGGACGGCTGGCTCAGGCTTCACCGGCCGATGTGCGTGTTCGTGATCGAGGTGAACTGGCAGATCAGAGCGGCGGTGAGAAAGACGAGCCCAAGCGCGATCTCGTTGAAGCGGCGCAGTTCGCGGCCGCTGGCGGCGAAGGCAAACATGACCAGCGCGGCGAGGGTCAGCAGCAGGGCGAGGACGTCCATGCGGTCTCCGAGAGGTCAGCCCCACAGGTCGGGGCGGTAGCGAGTGGTGTTCTCCAGCTCCAAGAGGAAGGCCTCTGCCTGCTCCCGCGGCAGCGAGCCGTGTTCCGCGACGACGTCGGTGAAAGCCTCGCGAACGGCAGTGCGCATCGGCTGCGAGCCGCAGACATAGACGTAGCCGCCGGCGGCCAGCAGCCGCCAGGCGAGCGCGCCCTGCTCCCGGATCCGGTCCTGAACATAGTCTCGGCGACCCGGCACGTCGCGCGATGCCGCGACATGGACGTGGTCGAGCACTCCCCCGGCGGCGAACTGCTCGATCTCGTCGCGGTAGATGTAGTCGAGGCTGGCCGAGCGGATGCCGTTGAAAAGCGCCGCCTCGGCCAGCGGGGCGCCTGCCTGCCTGGTGGCCAGCCGTTCGGCCAGGAATGCCCGCATCGGGGCGAAGCCGGTGCCGGCCGAGACGAAGATCATCGGCTTGGTGAGGTCTTCCTGCAGATGGAATCCGTCGGCGCTGTCGTGGAAGACATTCACCCGGTCACCCGCCCGCAGCGCGTGCAGGTAGCGCGGCGCCATCTCGCTGAAATCGCGGCCGGGCAGGCCAGGGACAGGCGTTCGCTCCAGGCCGACGGTGAGGTGCGCGACGCCGTCGCCGTGGATGCCCGGGCTCGAGCTGGTGGAGTAGTAGCGCGGCCGGAGCGGCTGCGCCACCCGCAGGAACTCGAAGATGTTGAGGCGGCAGGACGGGAATTCGCCGAGCA
>JADGPC010000023.1 GCA_017882645.1 Streptosporangiales bacterium
ACCAGCGCCCACGCGAGCAGATGATCGGCGGGAATCATGAGCCGCAGCATATTGAGGCTCGCCTGCCGGAGCATTCCGATTTCCGGGCCCGACTAGGCGAGGATGACAGCATGGCCATTGTCGACGTATGGATGCAGCATCCGACCCGGCGTTTCCTGGCCCAGGAGATGTTCGAGTCGCTGCGCCGGTGGACCGGGGAACTGCCGGGCGACGAGGTGCCGCTTGAGCGCACGCTCGCCGTGCTGGACGAGGCGGGGGTGCGGCGCGGGCTGATCTGCGCCTGGTACGGCCCGGACGGCGCCCTGATCAGCAACGACGAGGTCGCTGGCTGGGTACGCCGGTACCCGGAGCGGCTGGCCGGCGTGGCGTCCGTCGACATCCGCAACCCGAGGCGGGCGGTACTCGAACTCCGCCGGGCCGTGACCGGCCTGGGGTTCCGCGCCCTGCGCGTGGTGCCCTGGCTGTGGGGGCTGCCGCCGAACCACCGGCTCTACTACCCGTTGCTGGCCGAGTGCGTGGAGCTCGGCGTGCCGTTCATGACCCAGGTCGGGCATACCGGCCCGCTGCGGACGTCGGAGACCGGCCGGCCGATCCCGTACCTGGACGACGTCGCGCTGGACTTCCCCGACCTGGTGATCGTGGCCGGGCACATCGGGTACCCGTGGGCCACGGAGATGATCGCGCTGGCGACGAAGTACCCCAACGTCTATATCGACACCTCCGCCTACGTCTCGCACCGCTACCCGGCCGAGCTGGTCGCGTACTTGCGCGGCCACGGCCGCCGCAAGGTGCTCTTCGGGTCGAACTACCCGATGATCACGCCTGCGCAGGCGATGGGCCGGCTCGGCGAACTCGGGCTGGACGACGAAGCCCGCGAGCTGTTTCTCGGCGGGAACGCGGACCGCCTGTTTCCCCCTGACGCCTGATTCCGGCCGAAGTCGTGCGGAAAGCGGTCGCGGTAAGGCCGGCCGGACTGCTCGTGAAATGGCGAGCCGGCCTGCGGGCCTGGCGATCCGGGCGAGCTCGCCGGTCGCTGACCAGGCAGTGGCTGACCGGCGTGCTGTTCGCGACGGCGACGGCGCTGCTCAGCGCGGCGCTCGCCCTCATTCCCGCCGCGATCGACAACGCGCTCCGCAACGGCTGGGGCGGCGCGGGCCAGGCGGTCTCGTCGGCGTGTGCCCTGTCCTTCGCCGCGGCGGGCCTGGCCCTGCTCGGCTGGGCGGCCTGGCGGTGGCACGAGCGGGGCGTGATCCTCAGCGAACGGGGGACGGCCTACCTGGTCGAAGAGCACGCGACGGCATGGTGGCACGAGGAGAAGGCGACCGTGCTCGCGGCCATCGGGTGGCGTTCGGCTGCGCGCGCGACCGCGCGCAGCCGCGGCCTCCTGCTGAACGTCCGGCAGCGGCCGAGCTATACGGCCGGCCCCGACCGGCACGAACTGCGCCTCACCGACGTGGCGCACGACTTCGTGCGGGGCCGGGAACTTCCGCCGCTGAGCCAGACCGCGCCCTGGCACGCGGTCGCGTCCCTGAGCGGCACGCTCAGTGTCACCATCGAGCCCCTGGTTGCTGACAATGCCACCCTGCCCGTGCGCCCGAGCGGTCACGGCAGCCGTCGCGCCGGGCCCGGCCCGGCTCCGCGCCTGCTTATCCTCGTCATCCGGGTCGTGGTCGGTCCGATCGGCCCGATCGGCCTGGACCTCGGCAAGACCCCGCCGATTACGCTGCGCGCGCCGTCCAGCCTGGTCGGCCCGGTGCTGCCGGCCGGCCAGCAGTCCGTCCCCGTCGCGGAGTGGCGGCTCGACTGCGATGTCCGGCCCAGGCAGCAGGTTCCGTGGGCCGCGTTTCCGAACGTCGCCGACGCCGTCGCCGAATGGGTCGTCGAGCAGTCGCGCCAGCACGAGCCCGACGTCGTCGTGCTGGCCGCGCGGATGCCGCAGGAACTGGCCGTTGGCCTCGGCGTCCATCTCGGTCAGCGGCCGTACATCTGGCCGTGGCGGATGTATCCCGCGTTCCGCGGCCAGGGTGACCTCGTGGTGCCCGATCTCCGGCTCGGCGCGGAGTCCGTCCCGGTCCAACGGCCGTAGCAGGCCCTGCGGCCGGTCAGCGGGCCAGCGCGCGGTCGATGGCCGGGATGCGCGTGATCAGGTCGGCCAGCGTTGCCGCCGAGCGGCCTGGCTCGCCCGCTGCCATCAGCCGGACCATGCCCGCGTCGCCCGTGGCGGCGGCGGCCGGGATCCAGTCCAGCATGAGCTGGATCCGGTTCGGGACCGCGTGCAGGATCTGCCGGGCCCCGATCCGAGGCGCCGGCCCGCCGCCGTACGCCGACGCGATCAGGCTCAGCCGGTCGGCGGCCTGCTCGGGGGCGATGTCGGCCCAGAGCGGTACGCAGTTCCACCCGATGAAGGCGAGCTCGAGCAGTGGCGTGGTCGGCCCGGCCAGGTCCCAGTCGAAGACCCCGGCGAGCGTGTCCCCGTCGAAGCAGGCGTTATACAGCGCGATGTCGTTATGCCCGATCAGCGTCGGCTCGGCGACGGCGAGGTAGCGCCACGGGCCGGGATGGCTGAACCCGGTGACGGCCTCGTGGAACGAGCGAGTCCAGCTGACCAGCGAGACGATCTGCCCGTCGCTGAGCGTCTCGGTGTCTATGTCGACAACCCGGCCCGGCAGGTAGCTCAGCACCTCCCGGCCCTGCCCGTCGAGCCCGAGAACCCGCGGGATCCCCGGCACCCGGCCGTCCAGGTAGCCGAGCAGCGCATGCACCGCTGGGGTCCACGGCCCGGTGTGCCGCCGCACCGTGTCGCCGATTCGCACCGCCCCGCTGACGTTGCCGCCCGGCAGGCGCACCTCCTGGCCGCCGGGGTCGCCGTCGGACCACGCTGCCACCTCATCCCGCACGGTGAGCAGCCTGCTGAAGCGCGGTGAGCTGGGTCTCGGTGCCGATCGCGATCAGCACGTGACCCGCGCCGATCGGTGTCTGGACCGGAGGGTTGGCCAGGAACTGCCCGTCGGCATCGCGCAGTGCGAGCACGAGCGCACCGGTCGTCTCGCCGACGCTGGCCTCGTGCAGCGTGCGCCCGGCGAGCCGGGAGCCGGCCAGGATCGAGACTTCCTCGAGCCGGAACTCCAGGCTCCCGTCGTGCATCACGACGTCGAGGAACTCGACCACGTTGGGCTGGAGCGCGGCGGCCGCGATCCGCTGGCCGCCGATCCGCTGCGGGTTCACCACTCGCGTCGCACCGGCCCGCAGCAGCTTGGACTCCGACTCCTCGGTCCGCGCCCGGGCCACGATCACCAGGTCCGGCCGGAGCGCCCGGGCCGACAGCGTCACGTAGACGTTCTCGGCGTCGGTGTTGATCGCGGCGACGAGCGCCCTGGCCCGCATCAGGCCGGCCCGGCGCAGCACCTCGTCGTCGGTCACGTCGCCGATCAGCGCGGGATACGGAGTCTCGGCCACCCGCTCGGGGTTCAGGTCGACGACGACCACGTCGGTGCCCTGCCCGGACAGGTAGCCGCCGACCGCGCGGCCTACCCGGCCCCAGCCGCAGACGATCGTGTGCCCGGTCATCCGGGTGATGTTGCGCTCCATCCGCCGCCTTCCGAAGTCCCGCCGCAGGTGGCCCTCCACCAGCGTCTCGAGCACCACGCCGAACGCGTACAGCGCTACGCCGACTCCGGCCAGGATCAGGACGATCGTGAAGATCTTCCCCGCCGGGTCCAGGGGGTGCAGCTCGCGGAAGCCGACGGTGGTGATCGTGGTGACGGTCTGGTAAACCGCGTCGAGCACGCCGAATCCGAGCACGACGTAGCCGATGCTGCCGGCGGCGATGACGCCGAGCACCATTCCGAGCGCCAGCAGGATCCGCCGGACGTTACTCACCAGCCAATTCTCCCCGCGCCCGCCCAGCGGTGCGCTCCCGGTGGCCTCGTTTCATGATCGTGGCGTGTTGACCGCGTCGTAACGCGGAAAGTCGCCGTGATCATGAAGTCGGGGTTGAGGGGGGCAACTGGGTCCGTGGCCAGTGGGGCGGGCGGGACAGGTGTGGCGGGAGGGTGGAGCGGGAGTCGCCGAGTGCGGAATCGAGCTGGGCCTGGGTGAGGAACAGGGTCGTGCCGAGGTCGGCGCCGGCCAGGCGGGCGCCGCGCAGGTCAGCGCCGGTCACGTCGGCGTAGCTCAGGTCGGCGTTCCGCAGGTCAGCGCCGATCAGCAGGGCCCCGCGCAGGCTCGCCCCGCGCAGGCTCGCTCCGCCTTGACCCGTGCCGCGCGGGCCTGTCCGGCGCAGGTCCTTGCCGGTCAG